>DASTTJ010000255.1:0-13008 GCA_035760205.1 Steroidobacteraceae bacterium
CGATGGCTGGGCGAATCGGGATCTCAATATTGGCGCGATCGTCGCACTCGCTCCCCGCCTGCAGCCGCTCGCCACGCTCCTCGGCACGGATGTCGCCACGGTGCGCACGGTATTGAACTCCTGGGGCCCCGGCCGCTTCGACGCGTCCTTGTTCATCGACGGCAAGGCATTTCGGCCCGACGGCAAATCGGCGTCGGTGCTGATCCCACCGGCCTTCGGGCTCGCGGGAGTCAACCTGCACACCTGGACGGGCTGGGGCGGCGTGTCGCACTGGAACGCGTTCGTGGCGAATCTGGAAATGCACGGGAAAGGCACGTTCTTCGACCCGCGACTCGACGACGCCACGCGCTTTCCGATCGCGGCGCGCGAACGCTTCGGGCACGTGCGCGCCGACGAAGATCTGATTACGCCATTGTTGCCAGCACTGCAGCTCTATCAGCTCGCATTGCCGGCGCCGCCGGCGCCGCGCGGCAGCTACGATCGCGGTGCTGCCAAACGCGGCGAAGCGGTCTTCATGGGCAAGGCAACCTGCGGGGGTTGTCACGTCCCGCCTCTGTTCACCGAGCCCGGCTGGAACATGCACACCGGTACCGAGATCGGCATCGACGATTTTCAGGCCAGCCGCGCACCCGACGGGCGATACCGCACCACGCCACTGCGCGGACTTTGGACACATACCACCGGCGGCTTCTATCACGACGGCCGCTTCCCCACGCTCGCCGCAGTGATCAATCACTACGACTCTCACTTCTCATTAGGCCTCTCATCCGGCGAGAAGCGCGACCTCACCGAATACCTGAAGTCCTTGTGAAATGGGGTCAGACCCTGTTTCTTAGGGCCGGTCCGAGAGGACCGGCGGGTCTGACCCCATTTCTTGCTGGCACGCCACCAGGTCTGGTAAACCAGTTGGCATGGATGTCATCGATCAGCGGCGCCGGGATCTCGGCGGATTCGAAGTCGGCCGCGTACTGCCCTTTACGCGCCGGCACATGGTCGGCCCCTTCATCTTTTTCGATCACATCGGGCCCAAGCATTTTTCGCCGGGCTTCCCGAAAACCGTCGATGTCCGGCCGCATCCGCACATCGGCCTCGCCACGATCACCTACCTCTTCGCGGGCGAGATCATGCATCGCGACAGCGTGGGAATTCAGCAGGCTATCCAGCCTGAAGAGGTGAACTGGATGATCGCCGGCCGCGGCATCACGCATTCGGAGCGCTTCGAAAAAGCACGCGCCGAGGGCGGGGCGCTGCATGGCATTCAGGCGTGGGTGGCGCTGCCCAACCAGCACGAAGAAACCGATCCGTCCTTCGCGCACTATGATGCGGCCGCCCTGCCCCTGCACCACGACGCCGGATTGAGTACGCGACTGCTGGCCGGCAAGGCCTTCGGGCTGCGTGCAGGCGTGACGACGCACTCCCCGCTCTTCTACGCACAATTGGAAATCGAATCCGGATCTCGCGCCGCGCTGCCCGAGGAATACTCGGAGCGGGCTCTGTATGTGGTTGCTGGCGAAGTCGAGGCCAGGGGTCGCAACTTCGGCGCCGGCAAGATGCTGGTGTTCGACAAAGGCGAAGACACCACCATCACCGCGTCCGCGCGCTCCACACTCATGGCGCTCGGAGGCGAGCCGGTGGGCGAACGGTTCATCGAATGGAATTTCGTGTCCTCTTCGAAGGACCGCATCGAACAGGCCAAGTCAGACTGGCGCGCTGGCCGCATGAAGCTGCCCGACTTCGACAACCAGGAATTCATCCCGCTCGCATGACCATCCGCGCATTTGCCCTGCTGCTCGCCAGCGCCCTCACCGCCTGCGCCTATACACCTCCCACTCTGACCAACCGGCTGGACGTGCGGCAGCCGCCATTCACCCCCGACAGTGGCTCGATGGCCATCCGCTGCGGCAGGCTCATCGACGGCATCTCCGACACTGTCCATCGCGATGCGCTCGTGGTGATCCGCGATGGCCGGATCAAGAGCGTCGAGCCCGGCGCCAGCCGCGGAGATGCGACTTCCACCTTTGTTCCCGTGCTCGACCTGTCCGGCTACACCTGCCTGCCCGGCCTCATCGACATGCACACGCATCTGACCGACCGGCCCGAAGACACGGCGGACCTCACCGTCTACTTCTCGCGGCCCGCCGAAGAAACGCTGCGCTTGTCGAAGGAGAACGCCGCCGCCACCTTGTTAGCTGGCTTCACCAGCGTACGCAACGTCGGCGCCTATTCCCTGGGCACCGATACCGCGCTGCGGGACGAGATCAACGCCGGCAAGGCCGTGGGCCCGCGCGTTCAGGCAAGCGGTCCCTATCTCACGATTCCGCGCGGCGGCGGCGATCTGTACATCCCGGACTTCAAGGAGCCCGCCGACAATGCGCGCTTCCACGCAGGCGTTGCGCGCGGCGCCGATGACTTCCGCGATCGCGCCGAGTTCCTCATCGATAACGGCTCTGATGTGCTCAAGGTGATTGCTTCTGGTGCGGTACTTGCGTTTGGTGGCGTACCCGGCGCGCCGGAGATGACGCAGGAGGAGATCCAGGCGGTGGTCGACATCGCCCATGCCGTCGGCAAAAAAGTCGCCGCGCACGCGCATGGCGCGAAGTCCATACACATGGCCATCGCCGCGGGTGTCGACACCATCGAACATGCGTCGTACCTCGATGACGCAGGCATTGCCGCCGCGCTCGAGAACGGCCGCGTCGCCCTTGCCATGGATGTCTACAACGGCGACTACATCGACACCGAGGGACGCCGAGCCGGGTGGCCCGAAGAATTCCTGCGCAAGAACACCGAGACCACCGAGATCCAGCGCCTGGCGTTCGGCAAGGCCGTCGCCGCCGGCGTGCCCATCGTGTTCGCCACCGACTCCGGTGTGTTTCCACACGGGCTCAACGCGCGGCAGTTTCCGATCATGGTCGCCCGCGGCATGACGCCGATGCAGGCAATTCAATCCGCCACGCGCGTGGCCGCGCGATTCATGGGCCAGGGTGACCGCATCGGCACGATCGAGCCCGGAAAATTCGGCGACGTCATCGCTGTTCGCGATGACCCGCTGCGCGACATCTCGTCACTTCAGAACGTGGCGGTCGTCGTGAAAGGCGGAATGCTTTTCAAGAACAATCTCGACTAACTGAAGCGGATCAGGCAACGCTGGACCGCAGCGACACCTCTGGCCCGGACTCCGGGTCCGCTTCAGGTTTTCGCGGGTCGCCGTACAGCAACTCCGCGATGCTCTCGAGGTTCAGCACCATGACCAAAGCATCGCCCGGGTTCCCGAACTGGATCGTCTGATCGACCAGCGGCCGCGATTTGACATCCGCGGTCGCGTGCAGCGGCAACAGCCGGTCGTTGGGCACGTCGCAGTTATCGCCGAGCGTTTCGACCAACAACCCCAAAGGCTGCGCTCGCCCCGGAGCACGCACCAATATCACGACGGCCGGCGCCTGGTGCGGCTCGACGCTCAACAGTTTCGTCAGTTCCGCGACCGGCACGGCATCTTTGCCGTAGAACATCACGCCAGCCCAACACGGCCTGGCGCCCGCCACCGATTGCACTGCTTTCGCGTCCACCGCCTCGATCACCCGGTCGGTGGGCAGTGCGTACCAGTGCGATCCCACAGCAAACGTCGTGTACCGCAGTAAATCCGCCTTGTCGACATCCGCACGCAGGCGGCCGCAGTCCGGCACCGCGGAGCGCGCCGCCGTGTGGGCGGACGCAGCCGTTCCGAGAGGAATCAGCACCGCGGCACGCGCACCGATGCCGGCATACTCGCGATATCCCGTCTCCCGTTGCGTTCCGAGCGCATAACAAGTGTCGCCCACACGAACCGCGGCGGTGCTATCTGCCGTCGCGGCAATGTCGAGCACTCCGCATACGAGGTCTGCCGTGGCCATGTCGGTGGCTTCGATGACACGCGAGTGCCGATCGAGAAACATCGCGACGCAGCCGGCGAGCGGCTCGCCACTTCCGTCGCGCGGCAGGATGTCGCGCAACATGGCAGAGAATTGCGGCGCCGAGTCGAACACCACTGCGACGCCACCGATGACATTGCCACCGGCGGAACGCAATGCAGCCCCGTAGACCAATGTCGGGCGATCGCCGTAGAACGAACTCGCGCTGAAGTCCGAGACGCTGTAACTCTGGGAATCGCGCAGCACCAGCGTGCGCGCGGCCCAGGGTTCATCGATGACCGAACCGACCCTGAGTTCAAGGTCCGCCCGCGATACCGCCACCACCCGCCGGGCGTCATCGAACAGCACGATGCCGTGATAGACGGTGTACAGGGAATTGATGTGGCGCAGGACGTCCGTCGCGGCGGCGCCGTCGCGGCTGCCGCTGGCGAGCGCGCCAATCAGTGTGTCGTTGAGCGCCCACCACCGGCAATCGTTGGCGCGTTCATAGAGATTACGGGCGAATTGTTCGATCGCCAGGGATGCCAGAAACCCGCTGTCGTGCAGCACCGCGGAAACCACCGTCTCCTGCAGGTCCTCGATCGAACGTTCGAACACTTCCTGGGTCCGGCGGCCGAGATTGCCTACCTCGCGCAGCAGCGCCCGCGCAAAGTTCGAATTGGCCGCATCCTGGGTAGATAGCCGTACGTTGCCATTCCAGACCGAGCGGCTGAGATCGCGTTGCACGACTTCGGCGTGACGCGGCACCGCGAGCAGGTCGGCAGAGAATGCTTTCGAATCCAGGCGTGCGCCCGCGAGCACGCCGGACCGGCTCGTCCCGGCCGCCCGGTCATCTGATTCGAAAGCGTGTTGCAAAGGCACCATCGCGTGGCCCCGCCACGGCGGGCCCGCATAACCCTGATAGGGCTTCGCGCCGCGGGCAATGGCCAGGAACTCACGGCCGGCGAAACGCATGATGCCGGCGGTCTGGTCGCAGGGGCGGACGCGAACACCTACCGGCAATTGGAGAGTGTCGCTGCTGGCAATGACTTCGTGATGTTCGTCGAGCAGCGCCAGCACCGTCCAGTCCTGCGCGCCGAGCAGCCGATCGAAGATGCCGGCGCACTCGACTTCCAGGGCGAAACACAGGCACAACACGCCGAGCACTTCGCTGCCTTCCGCCACTTGCTGCGAGTAGATGAGCGCGCGGCGCGCCTCGGGAACGAGATCGCTGGCGCCGAAGGATTCCACATAGCGGTTGCCGGCCGCGAGCGTCCGGCCCACCAGCGCATCACGGGTTGCCGCCGGGGCACTGCCGCCCTCGAGCTGCACCAATACTTCTCCAGACGGGGAGACGAGCACCACATTGCTGTACACAGAGTACTTGGCAACGTATTCGGCCAATCGCCGCTGCATCGGTTTCATCTCTCGCAGTGCCGATGTTTCGCGCGCGAATCGCTTGAGATCATCATCCGCGGCGAGAAAGCCCACGTCGGCCGTGCGCTCGAACAGATTCCGGACCAGGATGTCGATGGCGACCTGCGCACGCGCGGAGGCGGCTTGCGCGGCCTTCTTGTAGGTTTCGGTCGAGAGGTGAGTCACCAGCTTTGTCGCCAGCGAATCGAAGGCCTGCCGCGTGTTGCCGAGATCGGCGCCGCCATCGCCAAAGTGCGTGAGCAGTGTGAGGCTGTCCCAGCCGCCCTGCAATGCGGCAAGCCGCTGCCGATAGTTCACGACAGCAGACATGTATTTCTGCAGCTGCTCCTGCTCACCCACGATTCTTCGTCCTGCGGCCGACCCACTACGACAAATGCTTAACGACCCGCGCATGTGTTTCTTGAACCGCGGCAACGGCCTGCCGCGCGCCTGCGATGGAAATCGCAGATTGGGGAACCTCAGGGCCGAAAGAACTCTGCGTATTCTGCGGGCATCGCCGCAATCGGGCGGATTTCGACGTCCCGGTAGAACACCTCCGCCGCCTCGCTCTGGATCTGCAGCTTTCCGCCCGTCATGGGCACGATCTTTTCGCCATCCTGGTAGCGCGCATTTTTCAGCGCCATGACCACCTTGCCATTGGCAATGTGCACGCAACGTTCTTCGAAGCACACCAGTTCCAGCGTGTTCCATTGGCTGGGCCGGTCTTCATCCGAACCCGCGAGCGCATTGTTGTTAGACCCCGAAAACTCCATCCACGGAGCCTTCGGGTTCCATTTCGGCGCCACGGCGCCCGGCGTTTTCGGGTCGGCGCGGATGTCGATCTCGGAGGTGCCGATCCTCCAGTACTCGCCAATGCCGTGCTCGATGACCTGGAACTCCTGCGACAGCGCCCAGGATTTCCAGTAGTCGACGCCGAAATCTCCGCTGCTGTGATAGAGGACTCCGGAATCCTTCAGCTCCGTGAGTCTCGGCTCCCACTTCTTCTCGCCCCACTTGAAGCTCGCGCGAAAGTGGTAGTTCGAGAACTCCTGCCGTGTCGACGCGCAACCGTAGATCTCGCCGCTGATGCGCAACACCGGTTTGCCGTCCTGTTCGATCATCGTGAAAACGTTCTGGCCGGGCGGATTGAGGCCCACCGGTTTCAGATGGGGCGCCTTGCCATGGATGACACTCATGATCTGATCGCCGCGATAGCTCAGGTAGACGTCGAATTGCGAAAACTTCGCATCGAGCAACGGCTTCCATTCACCTGGTTTGTCAGCCGCGAGGGTCGTCAGCGGGAAGGAGAAGGCGAAGAACGCGATGGCCAGCTTGTTTTTCATACGCGGCGAGTACACGCGATGTACCCGCCACGGTCAAGGCAACTACTTCCGCGGGCGCAGCTGCGTCGTCACGGTGAGCTCGCCAATCTTCCGCCCCATGTCCTTGCCCGCCTCGGCCGAGAAGCGGTAGTGGAAGCCGGCCCAGATGCGCGCGTTGGAGACTTCGTCCGCGTAGTCTGAAACGCGTGTCCATCGACGCGTCACGCCGGGTGCAGTGGTGCTGGTGAGCGAAATCTCGCCCACTTCATCGCCGGCAATCGCGTGCAATGTCGCAGCCACGGCCGACGCGCTGATGCAATGCGCGCAGGGATATTCAGGATGCATGGGAGTGTCGCCGAGCGGCTGCCAGGTTGGGTCGCTGGGCGTCGCGGGATTCTGCGACAGATCGGCATTGCGGATCGCGGTCACCGGTCGCCAGAAGTTGTAGTGATACTTCGCTTCGAACACCGCGACGAAAGCGTCGGCCGCCGCCATCGACGCCAGCGCATACACCCTTGCGCAATCGAGCAGGTTCATTTTCCGGGCGATCACCACCTGCCTCACGATGGGGTTGTAGGTTCGCGCGCCGGTGAGGAACCAGAACCGACCGGCTGTCGTCTGATCTTCGCTGCGAGTTGCACTCTTCGACGCACCGTATTCGCGAATCTCATTCACGTCGCGGGTCCAGGCTTCCGAAGTCAGCGCCGGGGGCGGCGACGGGCGGAACTGCGCAGCGCTGCTCATGACCCACGGCTTGAACGCGCCCACGAGATATCCATGCACCGGCTGCGTGGGCACGTACATCCCGGCCTGCGTAAAGGGCCGATAGTCATCGACGCCTTTGCCGTCGTCGGCGTGCAGCTCGAGCAGGTCGACCGCGGCTTTGCGGCCGACGAGAAGCCCGCGTTCCCTGGCCGGGCCTTGAGCAATAGCGGCCAGGTCCCCCGCAAGGTGCGCATCGAGCGCTGTTCGCTGATCTGCAAACAACACCGTCAATACCGTATGCGCGGCGCTGGCCGCCGCGGCTTCACGCGAGGAGTTCCGGTCGACAACGAGCGCCAGTCGGTACGGTTGGTACCGGCGTTCGATGGCATTGATGGCCTCGAACATCGAAACGTGCATGAGTGCGAGCGTGCGCGCCTGGACTGGCGGTGGCATGCGCTTTTCGGCGGTGATGACATCGGCCCTGGCGTTCCAGTCCATGATCACATCGGCGCGCGCGGACATGGCCAGGGCGGCAAACAGCATCGAGGCGAATATGGCGCCAATTTTACCGGCGTTTACCATCAATCATGTCCGTGATGTTCACGGCCTCCGAGTGGCAGCAGGAAATGGTTGAAGGTCCAGTCTGCCACGCGCAAGCCCTGGGTGCGCGCCGCGACGTCCGCGAAGCGGAAATGGATTCCGAGATAGACGCGGGCGTCAACCACGTCCTGCGCGGCGTCCGAAAAGCGGAAATACCTGCGGGTCTTTCGCACCGCTTGTGGCGCGAGACTCGAGACCTCGAAGACCATTTTGTCAGTGCCAAAGTACAGCTCGAGGGTGCGCGTCATGGCGGCGGTCACGTTGTTCGCACCCGAGGTATAGTCAGGATAGTTAGGATTGTTGATCAACGACTGCCAGGCCGGATCGCCGCCGGTCGCGGGGTTGCCGTCGGTGTCGCCATCGTGGATCGCAGTGATCGGCCGCCAGAGGTTGTAGAACTTCTTGCTGTCCCAGCTCGAGATCAACGCATCGGCCGTCGCGAGACTTGCCAGAGCGAATAGCCGGGCGGTGTCGCCGCTGCGGCGCAATTGGCGCGTGGCGATGCCCCGAAGCGCGCGGTTCCACAGCGCCGGAGTGTTGTCACTGTAGAAATAGGCGAGATCAGTCTGCTCGGCGGTGCGCGTGGAGCCCACCAGGGCGCCGAGTGCCTTCACCTCGTTGTAGTCGTGCGCGTAGCGCTCGCTGGTCAGTGCGGGCGGTGATGGAGCCCGAAAACGTGTCGGACTGGTAAGGGTGAATGGATCAAATTCGGCCATCCACGATGCCGCCATTGCCGAGAAAGGCGCCGGCACAGGCGGATTTCCAAGGAACGAAGGAGTCGGGCGCCAGACACCCACGTCACTCCCACCCACGAATGGCGGTGGCAGGGGATTCGGGTTCACACGCCGCAGCGGAAGAATGCGCGCGGCGACCTGCTGTCCGATGAGAACCGCGGGATCGCCGTTGAGACCTTTGTCTGCCAGGTAGTTGTAGAACGTGACGTCGAGGGAGGCGGCCTGCGTGGGGTACATACCCACCAGCACGCCATGCGCTGCCGCGGCCACCGCGCCGGAAAGTCTGCCTTTGAGTCTCTTGTCGCGCCTTCCAATCTCGACGTGATACGGCTCGAAGCGCTGTTCGATGGCTTGAACGGCATCGTGCACCGCAACCTGCACGAGCGCGATGTCGACGGCGCCAACGGGACCCGGGCGCCCCGCCGTAACCGCCTGCACGGTGATTTCGTTCCAGTCGACCACCGCGTCGGCAAGAACTGGAGTCGCGTTGCCGAGGAGTACACCCAGCAAGAGCCCATGGAAAAGTTTGGTGTGCGTCATTTTTCGACCCTCTGAGTTGGCAGGTTTCGATTTTTCGAGACGCGAGAATTGCCGCATGCCGGGCGTCTGTAACGAAGGAACGCGGAAAAAATGGCGAAACTGCGCCGAATCCGCCTGCCGGGGCACCGCAGCCGGCGCTTTAGACGGCTGCACGCGCTATAAACAAGAGATGCCTCTCATGTCGCGTCGAACAGCCACGCGGGTTCTTGCCTTGACCGTCACCTTTGCCACGGCCATCGCCGCGGAACCCACGCGCATCGCCATCAAAGGCTATGACCCCGTGGCTTATTTCACGTTGCAGCGTGCGACACCGGGCCTCGCGCAGTTCGAATTCGAATGGGACGAGCACCGTTGGCAGTTCGCCAACGCACGGCACCGCGACCTGTTCAAGGCCGACCCCGTGCGATATGCGCCGCAGTTCGCCAACTATTGCGCGGTCGCGCTGGCGCGCGGCGAAGTGCGTGAAGCCAATCCCGAGTACTGGCTGATCAGCGACGGCAAGCTGTATCTGTTCGGCAAGTCGGTAGGGCCGGACCTGTTTCGCAAGGATTTGAACTACAACATCGAGCGCGCCAACGAACATCGCCCGGTGCCGTCCAAACGCCCGGCAAAGCAAGACTAGGCACCTGGTGCGAGCAACCCCGCTTTGCGCAACCCCTCGCGTAAATGGGCGAGATCTTCGCGCTTGAGAAACTTGTTGCCGAAAGTCGTGGCGTCGAAGGTAGGATCCGCGCGCCGTATCCCCTCCACCATTCGGGCCGCATCCGCGGGGCGATTCGCCTGCGCGTAGGCCGCGGCCAGGATCGCCATATTGAATGGCGCCCCAGAAGTCTTTCGCTGGTTCAGCTCCGCCTGTTCGATGCAGTCCGGATAACGGCGCTTGAGGTAGTACGCGAGGCTCAAGCCGAAGCGGTCAAACGTGTTGAGCTCAGGATCGATACGTTGCGCCAATTCAAGGGTCTCAATGGCCGCGTCCGTCTTGCCCAGCCATACCAGGACATTGCCGCGGCCGGCCAGCGCATCGGCGTCGCTGGGATTCACGGCAATCGCGCGTTCGATCTGCGCTTCGGCCTGGTCATAGTGGTTGTAGGCGATGAAGCTGCGTGCCAGCAGCACGCGTGCGCGAACGTCGGATTCATCGAGCCGCAGGGCTTCATTGGCGTGTGTATCGACGCGCTTCCAATATTCGTCCGGCGATTCCGCCCAGCCCATCGAGATCGCGACGTGGAAGGTTTCGCCCAGTGCCGCGTGCGCGGCCGCATAGTTGGGGTCCAGCTCGATGGCGCGGCGGAGCAGTGCGCGCGCATCGACGATGTTGGCGCGCGTGGGGCTTAGCAGCGCCGGGCGCGCGCGCAAGACGTAGTCGTAAGCATCGAAGCTCGCGGTGGGTTTCGACGAGACGCGCCGCTGTTCGAATTGCGTAATGCGGATGGCAAGCGCGCCGGCGATTTCCCGCGTGATGCGATCCTGCAGCGCGAACACGTCGGTGGGCGCCTCGTCGAATCGCGCCGACCACAACACGCGGCCCTGCACGTCGACGAGCTGCGCACTGACGCGCATGCGCTCGCCCGAGTAACTCACGCTGCCTTCCACCTGGTAACGAACCGCGAGCACCCGCGCGATTTCGCCCGGCCGCGCGACCGCGCCTTTGTAGGTAGCGACTGCGTTCCACGACATCACGGTGAGCGCGGAAAACCTGCCGAGCGAGTTGATGAGATCCTGTGTGAGCCCGTCGGCGAGATACTCGCGCGCCGGATCGTGCCCCAGGTTCTCGAACGGCAGCACGGCAATGGCAGGTTTGGCCGCGAGCACCGACCCCACATCCAGTGCCTCGCGGATTTTCGGGACCAGCCACAATACGAGCACCGTGATGCCGATCGCGAGCGGCGCGAGGATGCCGTATTTCCAGCGGAAGCGCAGCGCATGCCAGCCACGTGACTTGCGCCGGTCGGGTGGCGCCTCCGTGGTCTCGAAGCGATAGCCGCGACGCGGCACGGTGACGATCAGGCGAGCGCCCGCCTCGCCCAGCGCACGCCGCAATTCACCGATGCTTTGCACCAGCGTGTCGTCGGTGACCACGAGGTTTGGCCACACCGTGGCGAGCAGTTCTTCTTTGGATACCAGGCGCCCTGGATGCTCGACGAGAAATCGCAGCACGGCGAAGGTCTTGGGCCGCAAGGCGACTTCACGGCCATCGAGCAGCAGCGAACCGCGGCGCAGATCGAGCACGTACCGGCCGAATGCCAGCCGCTGCTCCTCCGCATTGTCTCCCTCGGGGGTGCTCATCGCGGATGATCATGACGGCAGAGCTCGCCGCTCCGCAATCAGACGCTCAATAATAGGGACATTCCTGGTTTCCTAGCAAAAGGGGACGCGGCTGAAACAGCCACGTCCCCTTTTGCCGCTACGCGGGGAAACCAGGAATGTCCCTACGCCGCTTCGTCGTGCGGGTCTGCCGAGACGCGATTTTCCAGATTGCTGATGAGCCACTTGCGGGCTTCGGGAGCCGACCAGCCCTTGCGCGCGGCGTAATTCTGCATCTGGTCGAGGTCGATGGGGCCCACCGCGAAATACCGGGCTTCGGGATTCGCGAAGTACCAGCCGCTGACGGCTGCCGTCGGATACATCGCGAAACTCTCGGTGATTCGCAGATCGATGGCGCGGTCGACATCGAGCATCTGCCACAACGTGCCTTTCTCGGTGTGATCCGGGCAGGCGGGATATCCCGGCGCCGGGCGGATGCCGCGATAACTCTCGGCAATGAGCTGCTCATTGGTCAGCCGCTCTTCGGGCGCATAACCCCAGAGTTCTCGGCGCACGCGCAGATGCAGCGCCTCGGCGGAGGCTTCGGCCAGGCGATCCGCCAGCGACTTCAACAGGATGTCGTTGTAGTCATCGTGCGCGGCCGCGAAGCGCTTCAGATGTTCTTCGATGCCGATGCCCGCGGTGACCGCGAATGCCCCGATGTAATCGACCTTGCCCGAATCCTTAGGGGCGATGAAATCCGACAGCGCGTAATGCGGCTGGCCCGCAGGCTTGGCCTTCTGCTGCCGCAGGTGATGCAGACGGTGCAGTACGCGCGAACGGGTCGAGTCGCTGTACACCTCGATCTCTTCATCGACGGCATTGCAGGGGAAGAATCCGACCACCGCGCGCGCCTGCAGCCAATGCTCACGCAGGATGGTCGCAAGCATTTCCTGCGCGTCCTTGTACAGAGAGCGCGCGGATTCGCCACGGACCGGATCGCTCAATACATCGGGGAACTTGCCGCCGTACTCCCAGGCATTGAAGAACGGCATCCAGTCGATGTAACCGGTGAGCGAGCCCAGCGGGACGTCGTTGAATATCTTGGCACCGAGGAATCGCGGCACGGGCGGCGTGTAGTTGGCCCAGTCGATCCTGGGCTTGTTGTTGCGTGCCTGGCCGAGCGTCAGCTGCGCGCCCTTCTGCTTCTTGCCGGCGTGCTGCTCGCGGCGGCGCACGTTATCGGCCTTCACCTCGGCGACGTACGCCGGCTTCATCTCCGGCGTGACGAGCTGGCGACACACGCCCACGGCGCGCGAAGCGTCCTTCACGTACACCACCGGGCCATCGTATTGCGGGTCGATCTTGACCGCGGTGTGCGCGGGCGATGTGGTGGCGCCGCCGATCAGCAGCGGCACCGTGAAACCGCGACGCTGCATCTCGCCGGCGATGTAGCTCATCTCCTCGAGCGAGGGCGTGATCAGGCCCGACAAACCGATCATGTCGGCGCCTATCTTCTCGGCCGTCTCGAGGATCTTGTCCGCGGGCACCATGACGCCC
>DASTTJ010000256.1:0-9182 GCA_035760205.1 Steroidobacteraceae bacterium
GAAGACACGCGCCATCCGTATCGACGGCGGCCCGGCCATGCACGCCTTCACCGACATGTCGCGCGGCAGCTTCGCTCCCGTGCTGCTGGCCTCACTCATGAACACGGCCGCCAGCCCCTGGAAGTTCGATCGCTTCGCAAAGAAGGTGCTCGGCGGTGGCTACCCGCGCGCCAAGCCGGAACTCAAGGCCGCCTTGTACGCCACCATCAAGGCGATGCTCGGCAGCGGACAGAACAATCCGCTACGAAAGTTGTATCCCGTTCACGAGGGCTTCGGGCGCACCGACGCGCTCGGCCGCATCGGCAACACCGCATTTGGCGACCACCTGGTCGCCGCTAACTATCAGGCGGGCGATGCGCCAGTCAGTTATCCCTATGTCTGGAACATCTGGAAGTTCGACTGGGTGCAGTACAACGGTTCGGTGTCGCAGCCGCTGGCGCGAAATGTGGGCGAGGCCCTGGGCGTGGGCGCCATCGCGCCGCTGGTGTCGGACATGCGCGAGCCGCTGCCACCGGGCGCGCGATATCGCAGCACGGTGGACATCGCCGGGCTGCAGCGCATAGAGCACGCTTTGCAGCTGCTGCGCCCGCCTCGCTGGCCCGCGGAGATCCTGGGCGCCATCGACCCGGCGAAAGCCAGCCGTGGTGAGACACTGTTCAAACAACGTTGTCAGGGATGTCATGGCCCGCATGTGGCGGAGCCGGCACGACAGCAGGCGACTGCGCCGCTCAAACCCTCGAATGAACTGGAATGGCGCATCGAGGTCATTCCGCTCGAGCACATCGGCACGGACCCTACCGCCGCAAAAGGCTTCATGGAGCGGCGCTACGACCTGTCCGAAACGGGCCTCCAGAATTCCGATCTGGACGCGGCATTGCGGCCGCTGCTCACGCGCGCGCTGTTGCGCGATGCCCGGTTCCGTCTGAGTGAGATCGTCAGGTTGCGAACCGAGGCTGAGGCGCCGCTCGGCGATCTACCCGCGGCGCTGGCCGCGTACCCGGACCCCGACGCGGCGACATCCATGCCGGACGCCGCGTTGCGCATGGTCGATACCGCGCTGACCGCGTTGATAACCCCGCATCCCGCGGTCGATCCCGCAGCCCGTCCGGAGGACCCGCTGGGTTGCGAACTCAACTGTCATGTCGCGAATCTCTTCTGGGACCTTCGCCATGGAGCGGCCAACATCGACAACACGCTGGCGAAACTCGATGTCGCGAAAATGAGCGAGGGCATTGCGCTCAATCTCATCGGCATCCTCATCAAGAACCGTTTCTATGCCGATAACGGCATCGACTATGCGACGCAGCAGTGCCTCGAAGGTTTCGGCGCGCTCGATCTGCCGCAGGAAATCGCCGGCTACAAGCCCCGGCCGCTCGAAGGCGTGTGGGCCACCGCGCCGTTCCTGCATAACGGCTCTGTGCCGACGCTGTACCAGATGTTGCTGCCGCCCGCGAAGCGCGACACCAAATTCTTCGTGGGCCGCCGCGAATACGATCCGGTTCACGCCGGGTATGTGACGACGCCGGACGCCGACGGCGATGACGACGGCTTCTGGCTGGACACGGGCATTCCCGGCAATCACAACACGGGCCATGCGTTCGCGGCGGACGCTGCGATGTGGAGCCGCCACCTCGAGGATCCGAAAGCAAATCCGCTGCCGGGCGGAGTCATCGGGCCGGAGTTCACCGATGAGCAGCGATTCGACATCGTCGAATACCTGAAGATTCATCGCGATCCGGCGACGCCCGCCGACTTTCAACCGCCGCAATGCCGCTTGCGCGGTGAAATCCTGTGAGCGACTTCAGCCGCGACTTCGCCGCCGTGGAACAGGCGGAGGCGGACTGGATCCGCGAGCGCAGACTGGCCACGGGTTCGGTGGCACCGGATGCGCCCCTCGTAGGCCTCGCCCTGTCCGGCGGCGGCATCCGCTCGGCGGCCTTCAACATGGGCGTACTGCAGGTGCTGGCGCGCAGCGGGCTGCTCGCGCGCACGGACTATCTATCGTCGGTTTCCGGTGGCGGGTACGTTGCCTCCTGCCTCACCTGGTTGCGCGCGCACGTACCGGAAACTTCCGGCCGGCGCCTGGGCGAGGTGCCGCTGACCGACGGTAGCGGCACAGTGCTCGACTGGCTGCGTGCCCACGGCCGCTATCTCATCACCGGCAAGGGACTCTCGGGCTGGACTCTGGGCGCCAGCATTCTTTCCGGCACGTTGCTCAATCTGTTCGTGTTGCTGCCGCTGATGCTGGGCGCGGTCTTCTTCGCCTCGCAGGACTGGTTCCAGTTTGGCTGGCCCGCGCAGATGCGCCTGCCAGGCGCCGACTTCGTCGGTGCGCACGACGGCTTCATCGTCATCGGGCTGTTGGGAGTGTTCCTGCTCGCGCTCTATCTATTGGCCACTCTGGTGTTCGCGCTGAGTACGGTGTTGCCGCCGTTGCGCCAGGTCAGCGCCGGCATGTACCTGCGCCAGAGATTGGGGCAATTGCTGGCGGGTGGCCTGATCGGCGTCGCCGTCGGCCTGTTCCCGGTCATGGCCGGTATCGAAGAAACCGCCATGACGTTCCTGCGCATGGATTTCGCCGAGGAAGTCACACGCCACGCGACCTGGCTGGTCCCGCTGATCACCGGCGCGCTCTCCGTTCGCCAGGCCAACAAGAAGGGGGCTCACTCCGACACCTTCGCAGTGCTGGGCCTGGTGCTGGTGATGGCGGGCTTGTTCACGGCGCTCTATCACCTGGCGAATCACACCCCGCTCATGAAGACGCCAATCTTCGCGGTCTGGTTCGCTCTCTCATTGTTGTTTGCTTTTGTCTGCGACATCAACGCGGTGTCGATGCACAGCTACTATCGCAGCCAGCTTGCCGAGGCCTTCCTGCCTGAAGTCGGTTCGGGGCGAAATCCGTTGTTGTTCCGGCTTGCCGATGTGCGTGCCACTTCCGGCGGACCGTTCCACATCATCAACACCACGCTGAACACCACGAGTTCCGCCAATGCCACCATGCGTGCGCGCAACGGCGAAAACATGATTCTCACGCCGCTGTACTGCGGTTCGAGCGCCACGGGTTATCGCCGCACAACCCACTACCTTCGGGGTGAACTCACCTTGTCCACGGCTTTTTCGGTGTCGGGCGCGGCGGTCGACCCGGACACCTACGCCACGAACTCGCGTCCTGTCAGTTTCCTGATGACGCTGCTCAACATCCGGCTCGGTGTGTGGCTGGCCAACCCGGCACATGAGCCGCGCCGGTTCCGCTGGCCGGCGTGGTATCAGCTCATGATGCGCGAGATGTTTGGCGTGGGTCTCGATGAGAAGCAGTCGCGCATTCACCTGGCCGATGGCGGGCACTTCGAAAACCTGGGGATGTACGAGCTTCTGCGCCGGCGTTGCCGCTACATCATCGTGAGTGACGCAGGTGCGGACCCGGACACGACGCTTGCCGACCTGGGCCAGGCGGTACAACGCGCTCGCGCGGATTTCGGCGCCAGCGTCGACATCTGCGCGGATGCGCTGATCAATGACGCTAGCGCGCTGCGCAAACAGGCGCACCTGATCGGACGCGTGAGTTACGCCGATGGCAGTTCGGGTGAAATCCTCTATCTGAAGGCGCTGCTGCGTACGCATCTCGGCGCGGACATCTACGGCTATTGGCGCACTAACCCTGAGTTTCCCAATCAGCCTACGTCCAATCAGTTTTACGGCGAGATGCAGTTCGACAGCTATCGCGAGCTCGGGCGCGAGCTCATGAGCGGCATCGTCGGTGAGGATGCGAGCGGCGACATCGAGCGGGTGTTCGCGAGATGGCGCACGCAGAAGTCATAGGCAATCTTTCAGGCTCAGCTCCGGATCGGCAAGTTTCGCGAGGTCCGGCCGTGCCCGTGCCGGGATCAGCTTTCGCGCCGCCATTTGATCCTTGGTGTGGTTGATGGTCTCGACCGCGATCAATTCGCCATCCCGGAGGTAACACACGCTGAAGGCGCGGCTTGCCGGATCGCCTCGCAGCACAACTTCATCATGCGCCGCCGAAAGTCCCACGATCACCATCTTGAGATCGAACTGATCGGACCAGAACCACGGCACCTTGTCGTGCACGGTGGCGATTCCCAACATGTTGAGCGCGGCGCTGGTGCCCTGTTCAAAGGCGTTGTCCACGGACTCGAGCCGCACGCGCGTGCCGTAGTGGATGCTGGGATGCCGCGCGCAGTCGCCGGCGGCCCAGATGTGCGGGTCCGACGTGCGGCAGAATTCATCGACCAGGATGCCGTTGTCGCACTCGAGTCCCACGGCGCGGGCCAAGGCGTCCGTGGGCGCTACACCGATGGCGACCAGTACGAAATCCGCGGGCAGATCGTGGCCGTCCTCGAGCCGAACCGCCGCCACTCGACCTTTTCCGGGCACCAGCGAATCGACTCGCGCACCGCACATGATGTGGACGCCGCGCCTTGCGTGCTCGGCCTCGTAGAAAGCAGAGACGGCCGGGCTGACCACTCGATTCATCACGCGGTCCGCCGCCTCGAGCACGGTCACGTCGAGGCCCGCCTCTCGACAGGTGGCGGCCACTTCGAGGCCGATGTAGCCACCGCCGACAATGACCGCGCGGCGTCGGGGCAGGAGTTCGGCACGCAGTCGATCCACGTCCGCGACACTGCGCAGGTAGTACACGCCGGCCAGGTCCGCCCCCGGCAATGGGAGCAGGCGCGGATGACTGCCGGTGGCCAGCAGCAATCGGTCGTATTCCACCGAACTGCCATCGGCAATCTCGACTCGGCGCCGGGTGCGGTCGATGTTCACCACTGCGAAGCCCAACCGCAGATCCACTCCGTGGTCGGCGTAGTGGGTCGCGTGGCGGATGAGCAGGCGATCCCGCTCCAGCGTTCCGGCCAAAAACTTCTTCGACAGCGGTGGACGCTGATAGGGAAGCAGCGGTTCATCACCCACGAGCGTCACCGGGCCGGTATGACCGCGCCTGTACAGAGTCTCGAGCGCTTGCGCGGCCGTCTGTCCGGCACCGATCAGGGTTATTCTTTGGGTCGCCATATAGATAAGAGAGAGTACTTCACTCACGATGCCGCACCATTCTTGGGCGGTAGAAGATCGAGCGCGCCAAATTAGTGCTCGATAAAAAGCCGCCTGACAGGCCAATAACGAAATTGCCGCGTTTGTGGGCTTTCGGGATACTGGCACGGAAGGTGCACTGCGATTAAGGCTCGCCGATGTCGGCGTCCAGATTCACTAAAGAATTGGGAGATAAAGAAATGAAATTGGTCACCGCCATCATCAAGCCTTTCAAACTCGACGACGTACGTGCAGCGCTGTCCGAGATAGGCGTTTCCGGCATGACGGTGACGGAGGTCAAGGGCTTCGGCCGTCAGCGCGGCCACACCGAGCTCTATCGCGGCGCTGAATACGTCGTCGACTTCGTCCCCAAGACCAAAATCGAAGTCGCGGTTCGCAGCGACCTCGTCGACCAAGTGGTTGAAGCCATCCTCAAGGCCGCCAAGACCGGCAAGGTCGGCGACGGCAAGATCTTCATCACCGATATCGATCGCGTCATCCGCATCCGTACCGGCGAGACGGACAACTCGGCGCTGTAAGCGCGAAAAAATCGACTCTTAGTTTGTAGTTGTACGACGGCCTGCTGCCCTTCCGGCGGCAGGCCGTTGTTTCGATAGCGTGTGCTCACAGCCAAGAAGACCTGCTGTCAGATCGGGCAGCAGGCCGGCGATTGAATTCGTGGCGCAAGCCACTGACGAGAGGGGATACTGAAATGCGTGCTCTAACTATCCGGGTGCCTGCGGCGCCCGGCTTGCTGCTGTGCCCATTGCTTTCGTTCGCGCAGGGTTCGGCGGACACGCCGAACGCGGTCGAGTCCGCCGTCGCCGTCGCCGATACCGGCGACACCGCCTGGATCATCGCCGCTACGGCACTGGTGCTGTTCATGACTCTTCCGGGCCTTGCGTTGTTCTACGCCGGGCTGGTGCGTACGAAGAACGTGCTCTCCATTCTCATGCAGTGCTTCGCCATCACCGGCGTCGTCTCGTTGCTGTGGTTAGGCGTGGGTTATTCGCTCACCTTCTCCGACGGTGGCGCCGTACAAGGGTTCATCGGCGGGCTCGACAAGGCATTCATGCTTGACGTCACGCGCGATGCGCTCACCGGCACCATTCCCGAAACGCTGTTCTTCATGTTCCAGATGACCTTCGCCATCATCACGCCGGCACTGGTCATCGGCGGCTTCGCCGAACGCATGCGGTTCTCCGCCGTGCTCGGCTTCACCGTGTTGTGGCTGCTCTGTGTCTATGTGCCGCTGGCGCACTGGGTCTGGGGCGGTGGCTGGCTGGCGAAGCTGGGCGTCATGGATTTCGCGGGCGGCATCGTGGTGCACGTAAGTGCGGGTGTGGCGGCCCTGGTTTGCGCACTGGTGCTGGGCAGACGCCGCGGCTTTCCGCAAACGGCGATGACCCCGCACAGCCTGCCGCTCACCGTCGCGGGCGCCGGCATGTTGTGGGTGGGCTGGTTCGGCTTCAACGCGGGCAGCGCGCTTGCCGCCAACGGTTCCGCCGGCATGGCCATGCTCACCACGCACATGGGCGCCTCCGCGGGCGCGCTCGCCTGGATGTGCGTGGAGTGGAAGAAGTACGGCAAGCCTTCGATGCTCGGCGTCGTCACCGGTATGGTCGCGGGGCTCGGCACCATCACGCCGGCATCGGGTTTCGTTGGCCCGCTGGGGGCGGTGTGCATTGGCCTCGTCGCCGGCACGGTGTGTTTCTTCGCCACGCAACTACTCAAGCGCAAACTTTCGATCGACGATTCACTCGACGTCTCGCCCGTGCACGGCGTCGGCGGCGTCATCGGTACGCTTATGACCGGAGTCTTCGCGGCGGTCTGGCTCGGCGGCACCGGCTTTACAGTTCAACAGAGCGTGGCTGCGCAGCTCGGCGTGCAAGCACTCGGCGTGCTCGCTGCCGCAGCATGGTGCGCAGTGGTGACCTGGGGAATCCTCAAGCTGCTGGACGTCGTTTTCGGACTGCGCGTTTCCGAAGAGAAGGAAACCGAAGGTCTCGATCTCGCGGAGCACGGCGAGCGGGGTTACTCTCCCTGAGGTCCTGATCCCCGGAGAGTTCGATGCCGCGCGCCATTCGCATTCACGAAGCTGGTGGCCCCGAGGTCATGCGCCTCGAAGAAGTGGAAGTCGGCGCGCCGGCCGCGGGCCAGGTCCAGGTCCTTCACACGGCTATCGGACTCAACTTCATCGACGTCTACGATCGAACGGGACTGTATCCGCAGACGCTGCCCGCCGGCCTGGGCCGCGAGGCTGCCGGCATCGTGTCCGCCGTCGGCAAGGGCGTGCGCGGATTGCGCGCCGGCGATCGCGTCGCCTATGTGATGTCTCCGCCCGGAACCTACGCCGATCTACGCAACGTTCCGGCCGCACGAGTCGTGAAAATTCCAGCAGGCGTGAGCGAAGAGCAGGCCGCGGTGCTCGCGCTGAAAGGCATGACCGCCTGCTTTCTGCTGCGTCACTGCTTCCGCGTCGAACGCGGCGACGTGATCGTCGTGCACGCGGCCGCGGGCGGTGTCGGCTCGCTGCTGGCGCAGTGGGGCAAGATGCTGGGCGCGCTGGTGGTCGGCGTCGTCGGCAGCGAAGAGAAAGCCAAACTCGCCAAGAAGAACGGCTGCAAATACGTGCTGGTGCGCGGCCGCGATGAGATCGCGGCGAGTGTGAAGAAGATCAGCAAGGGTCTCGGCGCTCACGTCGTGTACGACGGCGTGGGCAAGGACACGTTCATCGAGTCGCTCGACAGCCTGCGCAAGCGCGGCATGATGGTGTTGTTCGGCAGCGCTTCCGGGCCGGTGCCGCCTTTCTCGCCGGGCGAACTCGTGAAGCGGGGTTCGCTGTTCCTCACACGGCCGACGATGTTCGACTACACCGAGTCGCGCGAGGATCTCGAAGCGATCGCGCGCGAGACGTTCACGGCAGCGAAGAAGGGCTGGATCAAGGTGCAGATCAATCAGCGCTACAAGCTGGCGGATGCCGCCCAGGCGCATCGGGATCTCGAAGCGCGCAAGACCACCGGCGCGAGCGTCATCGTTCCCTAGCTGCGAAAACGCGCAAACCACCGGGCCGTTGCAGCGGCCCGGTGGTATGAGCGCTTATAACGCGCTTCCCTTGCTTCCCGACTCAAGCATCCGGTAGCACCAGCGCGTAGCTGATCTTGCCACTCGTATCCAGACCCATGCGCCACAGCAGTACGCCTTGAGCGTATTTCACGCGGTAGACATCCCAGCCACCTTCACCCACCCGCACGAAGTCCACCGACTGGATGGCGCCAAGACTCTGCATCACGGGCAACAAGTGCGGCATCTGGTCACGAGTGGTCTTGGCAAGTTCGGGCGTCATGTCGCTGTAGTTAGGATTGCCTGCGGAAATTGCGGTCGCCATCCTGCGAACAGCGACTTCGCTGCCCGGCGCCGGAGTGTTGCTGGCGACACGCGCGGCCAGATCGATGTTCATCTGCTCGACGGTCGCGGAATCGATTCGCGGCATCGTGAAGTCCGAGCCGCCCTGGTGCAGCACCAGTGCGGTTGCCGGCGTTCCGCCGTCGCCCACGAAGTCGATCTGCGCGTCTATCATCTTGAAGAAGAAGCTTCGCTCGCTTTCCGGGAATATCTCGATCGCGGGCTGACCGGTCAGCTGCGCCTGCAACCCGCTGCCTTTGCGCGTAACCGCAAAGATCTGCGAATCCCCGAATTTGTATGTGCCGGCATATCGGTCGAGCGTGCTTGCTGGCAGTTTGATTTCCTTGCGTTCCTTCTTGCCGGGTTCAGCCGCGGTGGGCGCAGGAGATTCTGCGTTCGGCGGGCTGACCTGGGCCGCGAGCGCGGTGAGGGCGATGGACAGGCTGGCGAGAGTGGCCGCGCCAAGACGACGCCACCTCACGGGTTTTCTGATCATGTGTTCGATCCTTTCTTCGAGAAATGATTTGGATTCCGACATCGCCGCGACCGCGCCGACGTACGCTGATTGCCTTTCCCCCACGACGATCAGCGTCTCGCCGTAGTGCGCCGGGTCGACCCCGGCCTGGAGAACCCGCGCGTCGCAATCGATCTCGATGGCGTAGCGCAGTCGCCGCAGCTGCCACCAGAGCGGCAGGTTCCACGGCATGAAGACCAGCAGCGCGAGC
>DASTTJ010000257.1:0-6989 GCA_035760205.1 Steroidobacteraceae bacterium
AGCAACGAGGGGATGATCATCTCCTTGATGGCCGACTTCGTCAGCAGGTCCACCGCCTTGGAGTAGTCCGGCTTGCCGCTGCCATCCATGATGCCCTTGATCTCGCGGAACTGGCGGCGCACCTCGGTGACCACCGAACCTGCGGCGCGGCCCACGGCTTCCATGGCCATGGCGCCGAACAGATAGGGCACGAGGCCGCCGATGAACAGGCCGATGATCACCGCCGGATCCGACAGCGAGAACTGCACCATCTCGCGGCCCGTGGCCAGCAGGTGGGTTTCGAGGTTGTGCGTGTAGTCGGCGAACAGCACGAGCGCCGCGAGTCCGGCCGAACCGATGGCGTACCCCTTGGTGACGGCCTTGGTGGTGTTGCCCACCGCGTCGAGCGGATCGGTGATGTCACGGATCTTCTTGTCGAGGCCCGACATCTCGGCGATGCCGCCGGCGTTGTCGGTGATCGGACCGTAGGCATCGAGCGCCACGACCATGCCGGTGAGCGACAGCATGGCCGTCGCGGCAATGGCGATGCCGTACAGGCCGCCGAGCTCGTAGGCGCCGTAGATGGCCAGGCAGATCGCGATGACCGGCAGCGCGGTCGACTTCATCGACACGCCGAGGCCCGAGATGATGTTGGTCGCATGACCGGTCTGCGAGGCGGCCGCCACCTTCTGCACCGGCGAATACTCGGTCGCGGTGTAGTACTCGGTGATGACGATCATCGCGGCCGTCAGGCCCAAGCCTATGAGCGTGCAGCCGAACATCTGCAACTGCAGATTGGGCGCGTCAGGCGTGTTCCCCATGAGCTGTTCGGTGATGAACCAGAACGCCGCCGCGGAAATGAGGCCCGACACGATCACGCCCTTGTACAGCGCGTTCATGATCTTGCCGCCTTCGGAGGTTTTCACGAAGAACGTGCCGACGATGGACGAGACGATGGACGCGGCGCCGAGCGCCAGCGGATACAGCACAGCGTTTTCGCCCATGCCCGACATCATGAGCCCGCCCAGTAACATGGTTGCGACCAGCGTGACCGCATAGGTCTCGAACAGGTCCGCGGCCATGCCGGCGCAGTCACCGACGTTGTCACCGACGTTGTCGGCGATGACCGCCGGGTTGCGCGGGTCGTCTTCCGGAATGCCGGCTTCGACCTTGCCCACGAGATCCGCGCCGACGTCCGCACCCTTGGTGAAGATGCCGCCGCCGAGTCGCGCAAAGATGGAGATGAGTGAGCCGCCGAAGGCCAGGCCCACCAGCGCGTGCAGCGAATCGGCGGTGCCGATGCGTGGCTGCAGGAAGGCGTAGTAGCCGGCCACACCCAACAGCCCGAGGCCGACCACCAGCATGCCGGTGATGGCGCCGCCCTTGAAGGCGACCTGAAGAGCTGCGTTGAGGCCATGGTTGGCTGCCTCGGCGGTGCGCACGTTGGCGCGGACCGAGATGTTCATGCCGATGTAGCCCGCGAGGCCCGAGAGAATCGCGCCGATGGCGAAACCGCCGGCCGTCACCCAGTTGAGTGCGAAGCCCATGACCACGAACAACACCACGCCGACGATCGAGATCGTGGTGTATTGCCGGTTGAGGTAGGCCTGGGCGCCGGCCTGGATGGCCGCTGCGATTTCCTGCATGCGCGCGTTGCCCGCGGGCAGCTTGAGAATCGCCATCATCGAGAACACGCCGTACAAAACGGCGATGACGCCGGCGCCAATCGCCAGCCAGAGCCACGTCGTGGCAACCATGGGAACTCCTTACAAAATCAATTACTTAGTTGTTGTACAGGAGTGCCACGTCCGAGCCCGCCACCCCGAAAGGGCGCGCACTATAGCAATGCGAGGTCAACCGGCCAACCGCGACAAGAAAAAGGCGTCAGACCCCCATTTCCTGGGAAACGGGGTCTGACCCCGTTTCCTATTACGGCTTGAATTCGGTATTCACCTTCTTCTTCACCGCCACGCCCTTGATCTGGACGTAATCCGGCAGACCGTTCTTGAACGGCGGGTAGTCCTCGCCGGCGATCAGCGGCTCGAGATAGGCGCGGCATTTCTCGGTGATGCCGAAGCCGTCTTCGGTGATGAAGTCGCGCGGGACCATCTTCTCCACGTTGGCGACTTCGGACAGCTTCACGTGTCCGACTTCCCACTTATACGGCTTGGATTTCTTGCGCACGATGGTCGGCATGACCGCGTCGTACCCTTTCACCGCGAGTTCAACAGCAGCCTTGCCCATGGCATAAGCCTGCAGCACGTCGGTTTTCGAGGCGATGTGACGGGCGGCGCGCTGTAGATAGTCGGCCACCGCCCAGTGGTATTTGTAGCCGTGCGCTTCGCGCACCATGTTCGCGACGACCGGGCCCACGCCGCCGAGCTGCGTGTGGCCGAAAGAATCCCTGGTGCCGGCATCGGCGAGGAACTTGCCGTCGGCGTAATGCGCGCCTTCGGACACGACGATGACGCAATAGCCGTTGTTGGTCACGCACTGCTTCACCCTGGCAAGGAAGGCGTCCTTGTCGAAGGCGATTTCGGGAAACAGGATGATGTGCGGCGCCTGGTTCGGACCCTTGCCCGCAAGTCCACCGGCGGCGGCGATCCAGCCCGCGTGGCGTCCCATGACTTCCATCACGAACACCTTGGTCGAAGTCTTGGCCATCGAAGCGACGTCGAGCGCGGCTTCACGCGTCGACACGGCGACGTACTTCGCCACGGAACCAAACCCCGGGCAGCAGTCGGTGTGCGGCAGGTCGTTGTCGACGGTCTTCGGCACGCCGATGCAGACCACCTTGTGGCCAAGCTGATCGCCGATCTGGGACACCTTGTTAGCGGTGTCCATGGAGTCGTTGCCGCCGTTGTAGAAGAAGTAGCCGATGTCGTGCGCCTTGAACACTTCGATGAGGCGTTCGTACTTGGCGCGATCCTGTTCGAGGCTCTTGAGCTTGTAGCGCGCCGATCCGAACGCACCTGCAGGCGTGTATCGAAGTCCTTTGATAGTGGCGCGGGATTCCCTGCTGACATCGATGAGATCTTCGGTGAGCGCCCCGACGATGCCGTGACGGCCCGCGTACACCTTCTTGATGAGCTTTGTTTTCATCGCCGCTTCGATCACGCCGGCGGCGGACGCGTTGATGACGGCGGTGACGCCGCCGGATTGAGCATAAAACGCGTTCATGGGCTTGGGTTTATTCGCGGAAGGGCGCTTGCTCATGGGTGGCTCTCGTTTGTCTCGTGAATTGTCTTGCCGCAGTTTGCCTGCGGTGAGGGGTTTGGGTAGTGTGGCGACCCTTCGAGGGGGTCCCTGCTTGGGGCGGAAAATCCAGGTCAAGAATCTAGCATGCGAATAGTTCTCATGGGCGCGCCCGGATCGGGCAAGGGCACGCAAGCCCAGCGTCTCGTCAAGCAGTTCGGAATTCCGCAGATCTCCACCGGAGACATTCTGCGCAAACATCGCAAAGAGGGCACGGAGCTCGGCAAGCGGGCAGACGCCATCATGGCGAAAGGCCTGCTGGTCGATGACGCCACCATGCTCGAGATCATCCGCGATCGCGTCGCTCACGCGGATGCAAAGAATGGTTTCATTCTCGACGGATTCCCGCGCACGCAGACGCAGGCCGAAGCTCTCACGAAGCTCATGAACGACCTGGGCACTCCGCTTGATGCGGTGGTGTTGTTCGAAGTAGGCGACGATGAACTCGTTCGCCGCATTTCCGGCCGCCGCACCTGTTCGCTGTGCAACAAGGTTTTCAACATCCACACGGCGCCGCCGACCAGTCCGGCCACGGACTGCGTACCGGAAAGCACCGAGCACCAGCTTTTTCAGCGCAAGGACGACGAAGAAGCCACCGTGGCCGAACGTCTGCGGGTCTACGCAAGGCAGACTCAACCCGTGTTGTCTTACTACTCGGATGCCGGCGTGTTGCGCACCGTGCGTGCCGAGGGTGCGCTGGAAGAAATCACCCAGCGCTTGCTCGAGGTACTCGCGGCCAAGCCAGCCACCGTCCGCAAGAAGCGGGCCGTCGCCAAGCGCCGCCCGGCGGCGAAGAAAAAAGTGAAAACACGAGCCCGCGCCGTGGTGCGTCGAAAGCCAAAGGCTGCGAAGCGCCGTCCGCCCGCCCGCAAAGTGGCGAAGCGCAAGGTGGCCCGCAAGGCGAAGCGCGTGGTGCGCCCCGCGCGCCGCAAGTCAAAGCGCCGCTAGAAGTTTTATCCCGACGACATCTTTGCGCCAGCCGCGCAGCAGGCTGACATCCTGCTTTCCAGCGGCGAGTTTCTCGAGTTCGCGCCGTGTCGCCAGCACCTCGGCGTTGATCTCCAGCCCCTTGGCGACTTCCGTCGCGACATCGGCGAGCCGTTTCACCAATGCGAGCTGTGCCGGATCCGGCCGTTCCCGGCGTGGCAGGGGCGGCGGCGGATCGCCGATGCCCGAGTCACTTACCAGCGCCAGCAGCTCCTCGCCGCACTTGCGTACCACGGACTCCTGCATGTCGGGCAGCCCCATCAGGCCGTCGGTCGAGCGCGGCAGGCGCAACACGATTTCGCGCAGGGACAGGTCATCGAGAATCCAGCCGCGCGGACGATTGCGTTCGACGGCGCGACGCTCGCGCCACGCGCCGAGTGCCTGCGCGAGTTGTTGTCGCTGCGGATCGAGCGAGGGCAGGCCTTTGATCTTTTTCCAGGCGTCTTCGGGTGCGACGCGCAGCGCATCGGGGTTGGCCAGCGCCGCGAGTTCTTCTTCCAGCCAGGCCATGCGTCCCTTGGCGGTCAGGGTTTCTAACAAGCTGTCGCGCAGTGCGCCCAGGTGGCGCACGTCGTCAAGCGCGTATTCCTGCTCGTCCGCGGACAGCGGCCGGCGCGACCAGTCGGCGCGCGTGTGCGCTTTCGCCAGTTCCACTCCGAGCAGGCGGCGCACCAGTTCTCCGTAACCGACCTGCGAGGGATGGCCCGCGAGCGCCGCAGCAATTTGCGTATCGAACACCGGCTGCACCAGGCCGACGGCCGGGAGCAGCACTTCGAGATCCTGGCGGGCGGCGTGCATGATTTTCACCACGCCCATGGCTACAAGCAGGGGCGCCAGCACCGAAAGGTCGGGAATCGCGAGCGGATCGATGCACGCGGCGCGGTCGCCGGCGGCGATCTGAACCAGGCATAACTCGGCGCGATAGGTTTTCTCGCGCATGAATTCGGTGTCGAGCGATAACGCGGGCGCGTGCGCAGCGCTGTTCGCGAATCCTTTCAGCGCATCGGCAGTGTCGATCATCAAAGGCGCCGGTCTCCGGGTGACGTGTACAATCCGCCCGGCATTATGCTTGTGAATCTCCGCGCATTGCTCGTACGTCTCGTCGACATCGTACTGTTGCGTGGCGGACCTGATCAGCTGCCCGCGTCTCCCGGCCTGCACGCCATCGTCGTCGCGGCAAATGTCGCGGTCTCGGCGCTCGTCTATTTGCTGTTGCCCAAGCCGCCAACCAACTGGCAGTTGCAATTGCTGGTGGGAACTTTCGTCACCCTGCTGTGGTTTCGGGTGGCATTCTCGCTGGCGAACAAGCCCGAGCGCTTCCTGCAGACTTCGGCGGCGATCTTCGGCACTACCACCCTGTTCGTGCCGGCGCTCATCCCCATGGTTGCCGCGCTGCTCCCGTATCTCGAGAAACCCGATCCCATGGTGAATCCGCCGGCGGCACTCAGCGTGCTGGCGGCGGTGCTCGGAGTCTGGTTGCTCACCGTACAGGTACGCATCGTGCGCGCCGCATTCGAGTGGCACTTCGTCGCCGCGATCATTTTCATAGTCGGGCTGAACTTCGCTTCCGCGCTGGTGTACGGAATGCTGTTCGGAGTTCCGCCGGACGCTGTCTAGAGGCTGGATTTTCCCAATGCACGTTCACATCCTCGGCATCTGCGGCACGTTCATGGGCGGCCTCGCCGCCATCGCCAAGGCCGCGGGCCATCGTGTCACGGGCTCGGACAAGAACGTCTATCCACCCATGAGCACGCAGCTCGAAGCCCTCGGCATCGAGCTGATCTCGGGCTTCGAGGCCAGCCAGCTCTCGCCGAAGCCGGATGTCGTGGTGGTGGGCAATGTCATGACGCGAGGTGCGCCGGTCATCGAAGCGCTGCTCGAGAGCAACATTCCGTATACCTCCGGACCCGAATGGCTGGCGCGCGAAGTGCTGCGCGACGTCCACGTGCTCGCTGTTTCCGGAACTCACGGCAAGACCACGACATCGAGCATGCTGGCGTGGATCCTCGAGCATGCGGGGCTCAATCCCGGCTTCCTCATCGGCGGCGTGCCGGCAGATTTTTCGGTCAGTGCGCGGCTCGGCGGCAGGAAGTACTTCGTCATCGAAGCCGACGAATACGACACTGCGTTCTTCGACAAGCGCGCAAAGTTCGTTCATTACCGCTCGCGCACTCTGGTACTCAACAATCTCGAATTCGACCACGCCGACATCTACGAAAACCTGGGCGCCATACAGAAGCAGTTCCATCATCTGGTGCGAACGATTCCCGGTTCGGGCCGAATCCTGTGGAATGCCGGCGATGACAACCTGCAGGCGACGCTCGCCATGGGGGCATGGACTCCGCTCGAGGGATTCGCGCGCGTGCCCGGTCGCAATGCCGCGTGGTCGCTCGATGTGGAAGACGGTGGCGACTACTCCAAGTTCGTGGTGCTCGAAGGCGGCAAGCCCGTGGGCACGGTCAAATGGTCATTGTTAGGCGCGCACAACGCCGAGAACGCGCTGGCCGCCATCGGCGCCGCACGGCACGCCGGCGTCTCCGTCGCCCAATCCATTGGGGCGCTTGCCGAATTCAAGGGCGTGAAGCGCCGCATGGAACTGCGCGGTGAAGTGCGCGGCATCTCCGTCTACGACGACTTCGCGCATCACCCCACGGCCATCGCCTCGACCATCGACGGACTGCGCCGCAAGGTTGGCGGCAAGCGCATCGTCGCGGTGCTCGAGCCACGTTCCGCCACCATGCGCATGGGGGTGCACCGCGACACGCTGG
>DASTTJ010000258.1:0-3195 GCA_035760205.1 Steroidobacteraceae bacterium
TCAGTCGCGGTTCCGTTGGAAGGAACTGCGGAGCGTGAGCCCCACGGTGTGAGAAGACCTCCAAACCATGCGTCTCTTCTCTTCCCACACCGGCGGGGAAACGGGACGCGGTTCGATGACGTTCGCGCCCCAGCGAGCGCACACGCACAGGAGATGAGAGCGCGGGCCGGGTCATGCGGACTGACACCGTGCGAAGCCGCCTCCCCGCTTCATGCGGACTCTTCGCAGTCATTTCACTTTCACGCACCAGCATGTCTTCGCGCTAAGGCGGCGGCCCTCAATCTGGCGACGCCCCACTATCAAAGGGCCCGACTGTAGCGAAATCATCTCCTGTGCGTGGGCGTTCGCTGGGGCTCGCACACCTCTCCGATCCACGTCCTTTTTTGCCAAACACCCCGGAGACGTTTAAGGTCGCGCCCACATGAAAACGCTCGACGAGCTGTTCAAGAACAACCGCGAATGGGCCGAGGGCATCCGCCGACAGGACCCTGAATTCTTCGCCAAACTCTCTCGCCAGCAATCGCCCAACTATCTGTGGATCGGCTGCGCCGACAGCCGCGTGCCAGCCAACCAGATCGTCGGATTGCTTCCGGGCGATGTCTTCGTCCATCGCAATATCGCCAACATGGTAGTGCACACGGACCTCAACTGCCTGTCCGTCATGCAGTTCGCAGTCGACATACTGAAGGTCAAGCACATCATCGTCGTCGGCCACTACGGTTGCAGCGGCGTGCAAGCGGCGATGCGCCGCACGCGCGTCGGTCTCGCCGACAACTGGCTGCGGCACGTGCAGGACGTGCACGAGAAGCATCAACACAGCCTGAAGTCCTGCGACAGCGAAGCCAATGCTTCCGACCGGCTGTGCGAACTCAACGTCATCGAACAAGTGCAGAACGTCTGCCAGACCAGCATCACACGCGACGCCTGGGAACGCGGCCAGGAACTGCACGTTCATGGCTGGATCTACGGCATTGCCAACGGACTCGCGCGCGACCTGGGCACGACGATTTCCGATTTCCGAGAGGCGGCGCCGGTGTATCAGTCGGCACTCGCCAAACTCGCCGAACCCCTCAGCCGCTAACTACTTGACGACCTTGAGCTGCGGGCGGCGACTGCCGTCTTCGGGCGGTGCGGGTTTGGTGGGCGGTTCCGGACCCAGGTCCTGCTCGGAAAACACCATGCCCTCGCCGGTTTCCCGCGCATAGATGCCGAGCACGGTGCTCACCGGAATACGCACGTGGTGAACCACGCCGGCGAACCGGGCTTCGAATTCGATCCAGTCATTTCCCATCACCAGCCGCTGCGTGGCGGTGGATGAGAGATTGAGCACGACCTTGCCGTCCTTGACGTAGGCGCGCGGCACTTCCACTCCCGGCTTCTCCGCGTCGACGATGACATGCGGTGTCTCGCCGTTATCCATCATCCAGCCATGCATGGCGCGAATCAGATATGGGCGCTTGGAATTGCGCGCTCGATCATTCATGCGAGCCGCATCTCCCGCTCGTTTTCCGACAGGCTGGCGCGAAACGCCGGGCGCGAAAAGATGGTGCTGGCGTACTTCAGAATGGGCTGCGCCTGCGGAGGCAGATCGATTTCGTAACGCGGCAGGCGCCACAGGATGGGCGCGATGGTCGCGTCCACCATTGAAAACTCGTCCGAGAGGAAAAACGGCTTGAGCTTGAAGAGGTCGGCGCTGCCGAGCACGTTGTCTCGCAGGACCTTGCGGAGCTGGGCCATGTCTTTCGAGCCGGGCGCGTCCATCTTGCGGGCGAGGTCATACCAGTCGTGTTCGATCTGGTACAGCGCCAGGCGCGCGCGCGCGCGCGAAACGGGATCCACAGGCATCAGCGGCGGATGCGGAAATCGCTCGTCCAGGTATTCCATGATCACGCGCGAGTCGTACAACACGAGGTCGCGGTCGATCAGCGTGGGCGTCGTGTGGTACGGGTTGAGGTCGAGCAGGTCCTCGGGATATTTCCCGGGCGCGACGTCGACAATTTCGATCTCGATCGCTTTTTCCGCAATAACGATACGCGTCCGATGACTCCACGGATCATCGGGTGCCGAGAACAGTGTCATCGTTGCGCGTCGGTTAGACACCCTGTGCTCCACGCACTATGGCGAGACCAATCTCAGTGCGAAGGCCGTTCAGCGGACGTCCTTCCAGTATTCCTTCTTCAACATGTACGCGATGCCCGTGAACATGAGAAGGAATAACACCACCCAGATGCCGATGCTCTGGCGTTCAACCTGCGAAGGATCGCTGACGTACTGAAGGAAATTCACGGTATCGCGCGCGAACTCGTCGTACTGCGCGGGGGTAAGACTGCCGGCCACGCCGGACTCGAATTTCTCGAATACGGTACCGACGACCGCCTTGCCGTCTTCACCCTTGTGCTCCACCGGACGCCAGACCGCGTTCTGCACACCCTGGACGCTTGCGAGCACATGCGGCATCGCCGTGCCTGGAAGCTGCAGGTTGTTCACGCCCGTCTGGCGGCTTGCCGGATCCGCATAAAAGGTGGTCAGAAAATTGAACACCCAGTCGGAGCCGCGCGAACGCGCCACCAGCGACAGATCGGGCGGGGGCATGCCAAACCATTCCAACGCGTCGGCGGCGGGCATCGACGTCTTGATGTAGTCGGAGAACTTGGCGCCCGGCTTCACCAGGTACATGTCGCGCAGCGACTCGGAGATCTTGAGGTCGTCAGCGAGGCGTGAATAACGCATGTACTTGAGCGAGTGACATCCCGCGCAGTAGTCCATGAAGTTGCGCGCACCGCGTTGCAACGACGGGAGGTTGGCGATTTCGTTGTCCGCCGCGCGCTGCCAGCCAGCATGCCCGCCATCGGCCGCTGAAACCGCGCCAGCGCCTAACAACAGCGCGAGGACGACGAGGTAGTTGCTAGTGCGCATGGTAAGTCACTCGATCGGGAACCGGACCGTTGCCGTCGGCTTTGGAGACGAACGGCAGCAGGATGAAGAACGCGAAATACAGCGCCGTGAAAATGCGCGCGAGCAGCACGTAGATGCCGTCGGCGGGCTTGAGGCCGAGCCACATGAGCACCAGGAACGTGACGAAGAAAGTGCCGAGCAGGATTTTCGAGGCGAGTCCGCGATAGCGAATGGACTTGTTCTTTGCGCGGTCGAGCCACGGCAGGAACAGAAACGCCACCACCGACAGCGCCATGAACA
>DASTTJ010000259.1:0-6598 GCA_035760205.1 Steroidobacteraceae bacterium
GTCCGCAGGGTCAGCCGCTGGATGTCGAGGGCACCACCGTTCTCGCCACCGAGGGCGGTTGCGCTTCGCGCGCGCTCGAACTCAATCGCGCCGCCAACGGACAATGGGTGCTGTCGGCAACGTTGCCGGTGGCCGCGGGAACCTGCATCACCGCGCTCGACCTCGACGCCAATGCCGCCATCGTTCGCAGTCACATCGATTTCGATCAACCGGCGTCGCTGCGCATTCTCGAGCGGGGTGCAAACGGCAGCTGGGTGGTTGCGGGGAATTTTGCCGGCGACGAAACCATCCCCTCTTTCTTTGGACAGGCAGTCGCGATACATGGGCCGCTTGCCCTGGCCTCCGGCGGCGATCGTGGCGCGTATGTCTATCGACGCAACCCGTCCGGCTGGACCGGGGCCGGGCATTTCGAGAACCCGGATGGCACGGATTTCAATGCGGATGGCTCGCTCCAGATTACCGATGACTACATCCTGCGTGTCGCCTACAGCTTCAATCGCCTCAGCGCCGCCGCCTATCTATACCGCGAGCGCGCCGATCACACCTTCGAGCATCTCGCGAATCTCGTGGGCACCCGCGAGACCTCGGCGTCGGTCGCGCGTGTCGACGGCAATCGGGTGATCTCGTTCACTGGCGACTTCGGCACCCAACTGCTCGAGTTCAACCTGCCGTCGAGCTTCGCGGTGCCGCCCCTCACGCAGGACGACTTCGAGGCGGGCGCGGCCGCGCAATGGTCGCTGTTGTCCGGAAGCCAGTTCGCCATCGCAAACAACGGCATCACGCGCGTGTACCGGCAGTCGAGCCTCGCCGGTGATGCGGGCGCGATCCACGCCACCGACATGACCAATCAAAGCATCAGTGCAGATATCCGGCTCAATGCCGTGAATGGCGCCGACCGATGGGTGGGGCTCATGACGCGTTACACCGACCCGTCAAACCAGTACTACGTCACGCTGCGTGACTCGAACCGCATCATGCTCAAGCGCATGTTGAATGGTGTGTTTACCGTGCTCGGCACCGCGGATGTCGATGTGGTTCCCGGGCAGACCTATCGCATCGGCCTCGAGTCCACCGGAAGCCATCATGCGGTCGATATCGATGGTCAGCGCGTCATACGCGCTTATGACACCGAGCTTTCGCATGGACAGGCCGGGCTGCGCATGTACAGGGCTGCCGCCGACTTCGACAATGTGGTGTTGAGTCCTGGCCCGGTCAGCAATCTGATTTACGCCGACCCACGGACCGCAGGTGGAAACTGGACTGCCATCAGCGCGTGGAACTTTGCCCAGCACTTGGCGAGTGGCGCGGCACGCCGAACTACCGGCCTGCCGCGTGAAGACCACGTGGTACAGGCCACCATCCGAGTGGCGCAATTTGCTGGCGGCACGACCCCCTGGGTCGGCCTCATCGCGCGCTACCAGGACGACGGCAACTACTACTACGTCACCGCTCGCAAGACGAACGAGCTGTCATTGCGCAAGCTCACCAACGGCGCGATCACCGTGTTAGGCAGCGTGCCGATGACGGTAACGCCGGGCACGCCGTTCGTTTTGAGACTGGAAGCGGTCGGGGACCGGCTGCGCGTGTACGTCAACGACGTGCTGCGCCTCGAGCGCGCAGGAGCTGAAGTGATTGCAGGCAAGGTTGGAGTGATGACGAATCGCGCGTCGGTGAGCTTTGCGCAGTACACGGCGTACGAGCCATGAGCGAAGTGTGACTCGCAGGTGCCCAACGCACACTGGATGATTGGAAAATCAGGCAGTCAATGCATCTGCGAGCAGATCCGCTAGCAATTTCCCGGCGCGCCGCTCAGGATCGAGCGTGGGGTTATAGATTGTGACTTCGATGCCCATAGCGCGGCCGCTGGAGAGCGCCTTGGTTAGAACGGTGCTCAGCTCGTCGGGTGACAGACCGCCCGGAAGCCGGAAATCCACCGCGGGCATGACCGCGTCGTCGAGACAATCCGCATCGACGTGGATCCAGAATCCGTTGAGCTCCGGGCGCGCGAGGTGGCGGATGGCCGCTTCCGCGGCGGCCTCGACACCCATGCGTTGAATCGAGGGCAGATCGAAGGCGCGCAACTCCGCAGGCAGCGGTTGGCTGCCGTACTCTGCCTGGTCTTCCGCGTCGCGAAATCCAAACGCCACCACGTCGCCGGGCTGAATCAACGGTGCGCGACCGTCGAAATGCGTGAGCGACCTCGGGCCAAAGCCCGTGACGAACGCCAGGTCCATCGAGGCCGCTTCGCCATTGGGCTCGGCCTCCGGCTGGAAGAAATCCGCCTGCCCGTCGATGAACAGCATTCCGTAGCGACCGCGGCGCCTCAGCGCTAATGCGGAACCAAGCACGATGGAACAGTCCCCGCCTAACACAATGGGGAAACCGCCCGCATTCAGCAGCGGTCCCAAGGCATCCGCAAGACGGTACGTGTAGTGGGTGATCTCGCTGCCGTTCAAGACAGTAGTTTGTGGGTCACGCTGGCCGCCGCGCGATGCGGCTTCGACGCGCCCGGCATGGATTGCGGACAGGCGCTCGGCGAGGCCGTGGGATAACAAGGCATTGGGAAGTTGTTCGACGCCGGTTGAACGCAGCCCGAATGTAGAGGGCGCCTCGAGAATGACGTATCGACGATCCTGTGTTTGGTGCGTCATGATCGTCGGACTGGACAGTCGATCCAACTAGCTAGGGCGCCTGAGCGCGGCGGCCGGGAACCCGACGATCACCCGCAGGCAATGGGCGATGCGAACGCGATGCTGCCGTTCCAACCGAGTTCTTTCATGCCGGCTTCGCTCGCGAAGTAGGTTTCGGCGACGGCGCCTTTGATGTCGTCGAAGGCTTGCCGCGTCGCGTCGCTGTCCGGCCGCCCGGAAATCTTCGTGAGCAGCGCCGTTGCCTGTGCTGCCGTCAGCGCTTTCCACGGCATGCCATGCGCCTCGCGCGCCTCACGCTCGAAGGCCCCGAGCGCCTGCGTGAAGCGCTTCTGCGTATCAGTGGATTCGACGGCGAGGAGGCGGTCGAGAAACTCGGGCACCTCGGCGGCCCGCGAGCCTATGACGATCTGCTCGCCTAGAGTGGCGAGCGTGTCGAAGGCGTGGCGATCGAGGAAGAGGAGCGCCGGCCCTGCGGTGGTATTCGTTGCGGGTTCTGCGGGCTTCGCCGCCGTTGCCGCCGCCTGGTGCACGTGCGCCGCTGACGCTGATGACGCGAAGACAGCCGCGCCGACGCCGGTCGCGAGCGACTGCAGCACGGCGCGACGACCGACGCGAAAATGACGAAGCGGTCCGGCAGCTGTATCGGTTGGCACTGCAAAGGGTTCGTTGCGCACTTCGTCGCTCATGACGATTTCCTTTTCGGTCGCGTAGTCACCTAAGTATAGTGCGGGTCCATCGCCAAGCGAGTAAGGAGTGCGCGTGCAGATCCAGGCCCAGCCTCAGGAGTACGATGCCATCGTTGTCGGTTCGGGTGCGTCCGGAGGGTGGGCAGCCAAGCGCATGAGCGAAGCGGGAATGCGCGTCGCCCTGATCTGCGCCGGCAGGCCGCTGAATGAGGGCGACTACCGCGAGCACGTCCAGCCCTACGAGCTGAAGTACCAGGCCCGCGCCAACGATCTCATCCGGCGCTCGCGGCCCGTGCAGAAAGACTGCTACGCCTGCACCGAATACAACGAAAGCTGGTTCTGCAACGACATCGACGAGCCATACACCACCCCGAAGGGCAAGCCGTTTTCGTGGCAAGGCCGCATGCGCGTCACCGGCGGGCGCACCAACGTCTGGGGCCGCCACAGCTACCGTTTCTCGCAGCAGGATCTGAAGGGTTATTCCTTCGACGGCGCCGGCGTCGACTGGCCGCTCAACTACAAAGATCTGGTTCCGTACTACGAGCTGGTTGAAGACTATGTCGGCATCTCCGGCATGATCGAGAAAAACCCTGAGCTGCCCGACAGCAAGTTCCTGCCGTCGATGCCGCTCACCTGCGTCGAGAACAAGGTTCGCAACGCAATCAAGTCGAAGTTCGGGCGCACCCTCACCATGGGCCGGCTGGCCAACCTCACCAAGCCGATCAACGGACGCGCGCCCTGCCACTACTGCGGGCCCTGCGAGCGTGGCTGCGTCACGCGTTCCTATTTCAACTCCGCCTTCACCACCGTCGCCGACGCGCTCAAGTCTGGCAACTGCACGCACATCCCGAACGCCATGGTCTACCAGGTGCTGATGGACAAGGCGACTAACAAGGCGCGCGGTGTCACCTACGTGGATCGCGTTACGCGCGAGACACGCGAGGTGCGCGCCAAGACCGTGGTGCTGTGCGCGCAGGCGCTCGAGTCGACGCGCATCCTGCTCAATTCGGCGAAGGATGGCCTCGGCAATTCGAGCGGGACCCTCGGCGAATACCTGATGGACCACATGTGGGTCGCGGGCGGCGCTTCCGGCGAATTTCCCGACATGCCCGGCAAGCCGAGCCTCAACGAGGCCCGCCGTCCGGGCGGGCCCTACGTGATCCGCTTCCGCAATACCGCGAAGGGCGAGCGCCACAAGGATTTCCTGCGCGGCTACGGCTTTCAGGGCGGCAGCGAGCTCAACTTCTCGATGGGCGCGCCCGGCTTCGGCCAGGCGTACAAGGAGGCCGTCAAGAACGGCGTGTGGTCGATGGGGATGGTCGGCTTCGGCGAGTGCCTGCCCTACAAGCACAACCGCGTCACGTTGAACAAGAACGTCACCGATGTCTTCGGCATTCCCGTGCTGCACATCGACATGGGATGGGGCGACAACGAGAGGGCGATGATCCGCGACATGGCGGTCACCGCCGGCGAGATGATGGAGGCATCCGGCGCGAAAAACATCCGCACCTTCGCGCATGAAGACCGCGTCCCGGGCTACGGCATCCACGAGATGGGCTCGGCGCGGATGGGCAGCGACCCGAAGCAGTCGGTGCTGAATCAGTTCCAGCAGTCGCATGACGTGAAGAATTTGTTCGTCATGGACGCCGCCGGTTTTCCGTCGGGCGCGTGTCAGAACCCGACGCTGACGATCATGGCGATGGCGGTAAGGTCGACGGACTATCTGATGGAGCAGATGAAGAAGCGCAATCTTTAGGTGGCGTGAGCGCCGCGGCAACGCTACCCGCGCCCAGGAGCACGAGATCCCCAAGACGCGAACGCGGTCACGTTGAGCGCGGTGCAGGCGGCACCGGCCTTCTCTAAACTGGCGCCTTGCCAACCACCGCCTTATGAACACATCCGCCACACGCTTTGCCTCGCTGATCCTTGTCGGCTTGCTCATCTTGGCGAGCCTGTTCTCAGCGGGGTGCGCGACGATGGGTGGCGATCGCGAGGAGTCCGAGCCGACACTGATGGACCCGGAGCCTGCGGTTTCGGACGAGGCGGCCGCGACGATCCCGGAAATCACACCGGTCGCGGACGAAGAATCGAAGGAGCAAGAAGGCGAGGTTCCGCTGGCCGTCGCCGATTCCGAGCAGGCCGACGCACCGATAGCTGAGGTCGTGGTCCAGGCTCGCATTCGCCTTCGTCACGAGGCGATCTTCGACCTCGTCACCGAGGCGCGAGATCTGCTCCGTGACGTCGAGCTCAAATACGTCTTGACCGGCAAGGGGAAGCGCCGGGCGCTGCGCGGGCGGCCAGTCGCCTTTGCTCTGTGGAGCGAGGCCAAACAAGAGTGGACCATCGCCCAACTGGAACTGCCGCGTCCGCCGATCAAATGGAAACCCGGCAGGAGGCCACTGGCCTTTCGCGCGCTCACGCCTGGCATCGACGCGCGGCACGTGAAGGGCACCGGCGCCGAGCGACTGATGTTTTCTTTCTCCAGGGATGGGGAGCCCTTGAAGGTGTATGGGCGCAAGTTCCCGGTGTTCGACAACAACCTGGTGAAACGCAGACAGTGGACCGCCGTCGTTGCGACCGCCAAGCCCATCGTCTATCTACCCTTCACGGAAGACACCTTCGATCCGGCTTTCGTCAGCGGCGGCAAGGATTTCCTCATCGCCACTGCCCGACAGGCGCTGGATGAGCTGCGGCAGGCGAATGCACCGAGCGCAGCCTTTCCGGGGGAACAGCTCGCCGACGCCATTCCCCTGCAGGTCATCACGACCCTCGCCGTGATCGAGCAGACCGACGACCGGGATTACATCGACAAGCAGGCACTCGCCTTCGATGAGGTATTGAGCCAATACGGTCTCAAGCTGGAGGAGGCTTATCGGTACAGCGTGTCTAGCGCACGCGCACTGGGGCCCATGCAGTTCACCAACCGCAAGGGCAAAGGCACCTATTCAGCGGTGGTTAGACTGTGCCCCGAGGCCAGGCTCGATCCGGTATTCGAGACTGGCGCAACGAATCTGCTAAACGCCATGAAGGCGGCGATCTGCCTGCTGGATCTGGAGCTTGCCGGGATGCGGTCGGACATTCGCGTGGCATATCGGAACAACCCGGTCGTGCTGGGGATCTTCCCGGTCGCCGCCTACAACGGCGGACCGCGAAACGTGACCAAGCTTTACCGCGTGTTACAGCGGATGAAAGTTCAGCTCAATCAGTTGAGCCGCCCTCAGGTGGAGGTCGCTGATTCTTCCGTGAGATGTCCCTGTGTCT
>DASTTJ010000260.1:0-8306 GCA_035760205.1 Steroidobacteraceae bacterium
TTATATCCATATGAGGACCTTTTATCGCTTCATGCGAGTGCGACGAACAAAGGTGGGGCACATTTTCGGCCCCAAAAAGCGCAACATCCGCGGCACTCGCACCAAATACGTGCGTCGCTCGAATCGACATGCATCTAAATCATTGATTCAGAAGGAATCCCCGACTGGCACAGCGAATGCATTGAGACCGAGGCTCAAACCCCTTCCCAGAGGCAGAGGATCTCTAAAAATGAAACCCGCAGATGTAATCAAGCTGATCAAGGACAAGGAGGTTAAGTACGCCGACCTCCGCTTCACCGACACGCGCGGTAAAGAGCAACACGTAACGATCCCCGCTGGCCTCGTCGATGAAGACCTGTTCCGCGACGGCAAGATGTTTGACGGCTCGTCCATCGCGGGTTGGAAGGGCATCAACGAGTCCGACATGATCCTGTCACTCGATCCGTCCACGGCGGTCATCGACCCGTTCTTCGAGTCGACCACCGTCAACATCCGCTGCGACATCATCGAGCCCGCCACCATGCAGGGTTATGAGCGCGATCCGCGCTCGCTCGGCAAACGCGCCGAGGCTTATCTGAAATCGACCGGCATCGCCGATGGCGCGTTGTTCGGACCGGAAAACGAATTCTTCATTTTCGACAGCGTTCGCTGGAACAGCTCGATCAACGAATCGTCCTACGCCATCGATTCCGTGCAAGGCGCGTGGAACAGCAACACGGTTCTCGCCGAGGGCAACAAGGGACATCGTCCTGGTCTCAAGGGCGGCTACTTCCCCGTGCCGCCAGTCGACGCGTTCCAGGACATCCGCTCGGCGATGTGCGACGCGCTCGAAGAAATGGGCCTCAAGGTCGAGGTGCATCACCATGAAGTGGCCACCGGCGGCCAGTGCGAAATCGGCGTCGGTCCCGGCGGCCTCGTAAAGAAGGCCGACGAAGTCCAGATCCTGAAGTACGCCATCCACAACGTGGCACACAGCTACGGCAAGACGGCCACCTTCATGCCGAAGCCTCTGGTCGGCGACAACGGTTCGGGCATGCACGTGCACCAGTCGCTGCAGAAGGCCGGCGTCGCGCTGTTCGCGGGGGACAAGTACGGCGGCCTGTCGGACACGGCGCTCTACTACATCGGCGGCATCATCAAACATGCCAAGGCCATCAACGCGTTCACGAATCCGGGCACCAACAGCTACAAGCGCCTGGTCCCAGGCTTTGAAGCGCCCGTAATGCTCGCGTACTCCGCGCGCAATCGTTCGGCTTCCATCCGTATTCCGTGGGTGTCGAACCCGAAGGCGCGCCGCATCGAAGTGCGCTTCCCGGACTCGGCCGCGAATCCATACTTCGCCTTCGCCGCCATGATGATGGCCGGACTCGACGGCATCCAGAACAAGATTCATCCGGGCGAACCGGCGGACAAGGACCTGTACGATCTCGAACCCGAGGAAGAGAAGCACATTCCGCAGGTGTGTCATTCACTCGACATGGCGCTCGAGCACCTCGACAAGGATCGCGAATTCCTGACCCGCGGTGGCGTATTCACCAACGACGTGATCGATGCTTACATCGGATTGAAGACACAGGAAGTCACACGCTTCCGCATGTCCACTCATCCGGTCGAGTTCGACATGTACTACAGCTGTTGAGGCGGCGCGTGAGCCGGAAGCTGGCCTCGGGAGCGGAAGGTTCGGGAAAAGTCCCGACGACCGCGCCCGCCAGCGTTCCGGCCCCGCGTTTGATCGATCAATTGGCGGCGGCAGCCTCTCAGGGGCGCCGCCGCCCGGCTTTGTGGGATGCGTTTTGGCCCAGTTCAGCCATAGGGTTTATGCTCCAGCCCCATGAAGCGCTCGTTCCCGATCGTTCTGCTCGCTTCGCTGTGCGCGGTGTCGACCGCGTTGGCGGCGACGTACGTACGCGTGGAAAAGGACGGCACCAAAACCTATTCCGACCGGCCGATACCGGGCGGTCAGCTTATAGACCTGCAGCCAGCCCAGAGTTATTCGGCGCCACCATCGCCGTTGTCGGCGAGCCTGAACCCGCCCAGCGAGACCGACGTCAATTTCCGTTACGACAGCTGCTCGGTCTCTCCGGAAAACGACGCCACCTTCGCGAATCCGGAATCGCTGTCGATTCTCGCGAGCACCAACCCGCCGCTGCGCGGGGGCGACGTGCTCACGTTGACCGTCGACGGGCAGCGGGCGAACGGCGGCGACGGCCGGTCGCATTTCATGGCGCCGGTGAATCGCGGAACACATACCGTGAACGTGACCGTGACTTCACCGGCTGGTGTGGTCATGTGCTCATCGACTTCGGCGTTCCATGTGCAGCGTCCCAGCGTCAACTCGCCGGCCCGGCAGGCTCCGCCGCCGCGGCCGCAACCGCGGACCCGACCCGGCGGCTAACTACCCAGTGCATGGCCAGGGGCCTGCATGGCGGTTGAACACTTCCTTCCCTCCGCGATCGCGCACTTCGAACCCGCCGATCTCATCGGCGCGCTCACCACCGGCATCGTGATGCTCGATTCGGATCTGTGCGTGGTGTACGCCAACGTTGCCGCACAGGATCTTCTGGCCGCGAGCGTCAACCAGGCGCGCGGCAAACCATTTCTGTCGCTGGTACTGGAAGCCGATTCACTCGGCGTCCTCATGCGCCGCGCGGTCGAAACCGGCGAGACGCTCTCCGAGCGCGAGCTGTCCGTCCAGGCCGGTCCACTCGGCCGCGAGCATCGCGTCATTGACGTCACCATGACGCCACTCGACAGCGAATTCGACCGCAAATATCTGCTGCTGGAGATCGCTGACGCCACGCAGCGCCAGCGCATCACGCGCGAGAACGAACTCATTTCGCGTCTCGACAGCAGCCGCCAGATGGTTCGGCAGCTGGCGCACGAAATCAAGAATCCGCTTGGCGGATTGCGCGGCGCCGCACAGCTGCTCGAGCGCGAGTTGCACGAGCACCTGCGCGAATACACCGGCGTCATCATCAGTGAAGCGGATCGTCTGACAGCGCTGGTCGATTCCATGATCGGCCCGGCGCGCGCGCCGCAGAAGGCACTCATCAACGTCCACGAGCTCTGCGAACACGTGTACCGGCTGTTGCGCAGCGAAGCTCGCGGCGGTGTGCTCGTGGAACGCGACTACGACCCGAGTCTGCCGAATGCGGAAGTCGACGCCAACCAGATCATCCAGGCGCTGCTCAACGTCGGCCGGAATGCGCTGCTGGCCATCGGCGAGCGCGGCCGCATCGTCATCCGCACGCGTATTGCCGCTAACGTGAATATCGGTACGACGCGCCACAAACTCGCAGCGAGTCTGCAAGTCGAAGACAACGGCCCGGGCGTGCCGCCGGACATCGCCGATACCATTTTTTTCCCGCTGGTCACCGGCCGCGCGAACGGCACCGGACTGGGTCTGGCGGTCTCGCAGGACCTCGTGACGCGCCACGGCGGCCTCATCGAATTTGAAAGCAAGCCAGGGCGTACGGTGTTCACCATCCTGCTGCCCCTACCGGAGAACGCATGAGCGTCGATCCCACCTATATGCATACCACTCCACCGCCCACCGCCACTCAGCCCGCTCTGCGGGTGTGGCTGGTGGAAGACGACGCTTCCATCCGCTGGGTCCTCGAGCGCGCCCTGCGCGCGAGCGGCATGGTGCCGCGCGCGTTCGACTCAGCCGAACCCGCGCTCGCTGCCTTGCGTTCCGATGCACCCGATGTGCTGCTTACCGACATACGTATGCCGGGAAGCTCCGGCATCGATCTGTTGCGCGAGGTGCGCATCGCGCATCCGACCCTGCCAGTCATCGTGATGACCGCGCATTCGGATCTGCCAAGTGCCGTGTCCGCCTATGAAGGCGGCGCGTTCGAGTACCTCCCGAAGCCCTTCGATATCGACCAGGCCGTGGAGCTCGTGCGCCGCGCCGGCCAGACAGCGCGCAAGGGCGACGATGCACCAGCGCAGACTCCCGAGATTCCAGAGTTGTTAGGCAAGGCGCCGGCAATGCAGCAGGTGTTCCGCGCGATCGGCCGCCTGTCGCGTTCCAGTGTGGCGGTGCTCATCACCGGCGAATCGGGCACGGGCAAGGAACTGGTCGCGCGCGCGTTGCATGAGCACAGCCCGCGCCAGGCGAAACCGTTCGTGGCATTGAACACGTCGGCGATTCCCGCCGAGCTGCTCGAGTCGGAATTGTTCGGCCACGAGAAAGGTTCATTCACGGGAGCAGACACGCAGCGTCGCGGGCGATTCGAACAGTCGAACGGCGGAACGTTGTTCCTGGACGAGATCGGTGACATGTCGACGCCGCTGCAGACCCGGCTGTTGCGCGTGCTCGCGGAAGGTGAGTTCTATCGTGTCGGCGGTCAAACACCCATCAAAGTGGACGTGCGCGTCATCGCGGCCACCCACCAGAATCTCGAGGAACGCGTCGAGCGCGGCATTTTCCGCGAAGACCTCTATCACCGGCTCAACGTCATTCGAATCGAGCTGCCCCCGCTGCGCTCACGAACCGAAGACGTGCCCGACCTGCTCGGGCATTACCTGCGCCAGGCCGCCAACGAACTGGGTACGGAAACCAAGTCACTGGCGGCAATTACGCTTGAACGCCTGCAGGCTTATCGCTGGCCCGGCAACGTGCGTGAGCTCGTAAATCTCTGCCGGCGCCTCACGGCGCTGGCGCCGGGCAGCGAGATTCAGCTGCAGGATCTGCCGTCCGAGATGCACATCGTCACGCCGGCCGCGCAGACCGACTGGGCTGCCGCCCTGACGCTCTGGGCCAAGGCCCAGCCGCATGACGGCACCGTGGCCTGGCTAGACCAGGCATTGCCGGAGTTCGAGCGCGTGCTCATCAGGGTGGCGCTCAACCGCACCCACGGGCACCGCCAGGAAGCCGCGCGTGTGCTGGGGTGGGGACGCAACACGCTGACCCGGAAGCTGAAAGAGCTCGGGATGGCGGACGACGAATCGCTGCCATAACGGGTAGGGACAGGTTTCATCAACCTGTCCCTACTCAAGAAGCCTGGACGGACAGGTTTCATCAACCTGTCCCTAGTCAAGAATCCCCGACTATTAGGATCATCCCCAATTGCGCCGGTGACCGCAGGGGACAAAACTGCTCCCCGAGGGACACGCGGTTCGCGACGCAGTCGATGCGAGATTGATAGCGCTATCTTTCCGGCATTTTCACCGCTTTTTTCCAGGGTTTTGTCTTAGCGGATGACATAACCGATGTGGCGCGTGATTGCCGTCGCGAATCGGGAATGCCTTTGTTTCCAGTGTCCCGGGCTTGTTCCATTCTTTGTCCCTATCAGGGTTCCGGACAAATTTCCTTCGGTCCGGCGAAGAGAGGAAACATGCAAGAAATCGTCGTCCAAGCTACGAAATATCCCGAGATCGTGGTTCAGGGACAGCGCTACGACTACACGTCAGACATCGTTCTGATCGTCGTGGGAGTCGTTGCTGCCGCTGCATTCATCTGGCGCTACTCCGTGGCGCGCCGGGGTAAGGATTGATTCCTGACCACCACTTGCTGCGTGCGGGCTGAATGTCCCTTCAGTCCGTGCGCAGCGAGCCAACCAGCTCGGGTAATCCGCGCAGGTTGTTGATCCTGAGATAGTCCGCCACGCCCGCGTTGATCTTGCGGCACAGAAGCGGATCGTAGAAAAGCGCAGTCCCCAGGCCCACGGTCGTGGCGCCTGCAATCATGAACTCGATCGCATCGTTGACCGTTGTGATGCCGCCCTGGCCGATGATTGGCACGTTGTGCTTCCGCGCCACTTCATACACCTGGTGAACTTTCAGCAGCGCGATCGGCTTGATCGCGGGTCCGGACAAACCGCCCTGGATGTTGCCGATGACCGGCCGGCGCGACTTTACGTCGATGGCCATGCCCATGACGGTGTTGATCACCGCGAGTCCATTCGAACCCGCTTCGATGCAGCGCCGCGCATTCTCTTTGATGTCCGTCTGGTTCGGCGACAGCTTGGTGATGATGGGCTTGCTGGTGGCTTTGCGGCAGGCCTCGACCACCTTCGCCGACATGTCCGGGTAGTTGCCGAAAGCGACGCCGCCTTCCTTCACGTTGGGACAGGAGATATTGATTTCGATGGCGTCGATGGGCGAGTCGTCGAAGCGCCGCGTGACCTCGGCGTACTCCTCGATCGTCGATCCCGAGACATTTGCGAAGAACCGCGTCTCGCTGAAGTCGAGCGTGGGCAGGATTTTCCGCACCACGTGTTCGGCGCCGGGATTCTGCAGGCCAATCGCGTTCAACATTCCCGAGGGCGTTTCGTAGACCCGGTGCGGCCGATTGCCCAGCCGCGGATTACCCGTCGTCCCTTTCAGCACGATGGCGCCCACGTCGCAATTCGAGAATCCGTCGACGCGTGTGTATTCCTCGCCGAAACCTACGCAGCCCGACAGCAGGACGATGGGCGAGCTGAGCTGCATACCGCAAAAGTCGGTCAGCAGCGGGTTGGTTACTTTCTCTGGAGCAGCGGCCATGGCTCGCATTGTACGATGCGCGCCCCATGCAGACCTTCGCCTTGCCATTAGCCTTCCTCGCCGCCGCCGCTACTGCCGCCGCCGCCGAGCCCCCCGCGTCACCCGCTGGCGCACCCACGCCGCAATTTTCGGCCTCTGATGAGATTCCGGACCGCTCCGGACACGACGACGCTTTTGCGCTTTACGAAGTAAAGCTGGGTGGCGAGCCGATGACCTCGGCCGAACAGATCACCCGCTGGCACGACGAGCTGAAGGCCGGCCGCGCGCGCGCGGGTGCGCTGGTGGGCAGCAACCTCGCCTATCTTGCCCTGACCCCCGCGGATTGCGCGGCCGCGCGCGACGCATTGACCCGGGCCGATGAGCTCGGCAGCGACCAGGCAGCATGGCAGCTCGCGCAGTTGGCCGACAACCGCAGCTGCGGCGGAATGGATGTCGATGCGAAGGAGCGTTGGCTGAAAAAGGCCGTGACGCTCGACTACCTCATCGCTGCGCAACGGCTGATCGAGCTGTACGCGCCGACCGGACCGCGAACCGATCTCGTGCAGCAATACGTCTATGCCCGGGTCGCGGGTGGGTACTGGGAGGCGGTCTACGGGAAGGATGGCAACCCTGGCAGCCGTGCTGGATTCGACGTCGCCGCTCTGCAGGAAATGGAAAAGTCGCTGCCGCCGGCTGACCGCAAGCGCGCCGAAGACGATGCCACCCGGATCCTCACGCAAATGCTGAAGCGACACGAACGCTTTACACCGTTGCGCCCGCAGGAATTCAGCCGCGGGGGTCAGGCTGCGAAGGCGTCGCGTGGCTGGGGCTTCGTGGCTCAGACGATCGACTACTACCACGAGTGCGCGTGGAACCTTTCCAGCAACTGCCGTGGCGCACAGCGTCTGGCGTATGCCGACGTCTCGAACAATGAACAGGATTTCATGTCGTGCAAGGCTGTGCTCCAAGCCAAGGATTTCGTCACCGGCAAGCCGGGGAATCTTTCCCGTGTAGTGCTCATTGGTCCCAAGACCACGCGCCGGCTGGTACTGGGCGATGTCTACGATCAGCCGGACAAGGGTTCGATGGCGGTCACCTGTACCGCCGTGCCGAAGCTGGCCGAAAACGCCGCGGCGGGGAAGTGCCGTGCGCGCCTGGAAGGAAGCATCGATGCGCAACAGTTCTATCCGGCATCGGCCAAGAACGCCGGCATCGAGGGTGATGCCGTGGTTCGCTTCTGGGTTCCGCCCGGTAGCGACGTCGCCGAGGATGCGGAAATCGTCCGCTCCAGCGGGTATCCCGCGCTCGATGGCGCGGCACTCGATACGATTCGCAGCGGCAAATTCAAGAGGGATTGCGATTACGGCCTGAGCAGTATCCGTATCGCCTTCAAACTGCAGGACTAACTGCGGAACGATCTGGACCGATCGCGATGTTTCACCTCGTCGTCTTCGAGCCGGAGATACCGCCGAACACGGGCAACCTGATTCGCCTGGCCGCCAATACGGGTTGCCAGCTGCATCTCATCGAGCCGCTCGGGTTCAGGCTCGATCGCAAGTCGGTGCGCCGCGCGGGGCTCGACTATGACGAACTCGCCACCGTTCACGTCCACCAGAATTTCGCTGCCGCGCGCAAGGCGCTCCCGGGCCGCTGGTTTGCGATCGAAACTGGAAGTGCGCGGCGTCACGTCGACGCGCAATTCCAGTCGCACGATGCGTTGCTGTTCGGTTCGGAGCGGCGAGGACTGCCACCGGAAGTTCTCGAGCAGATCCTGCCGGCAAACGTCTTGTCGCTGCCGATGCTGGCGGGAAATCGCAGCCTCAATCTCGCCAACG
>DASTTJ010000261.1:0-3707 GCA_035760205.1 Steroidobacteraceae bacterium
AGGCCCTCAACGTCCCCATCACTCGATATCCCGGCGGCAACATGGTCTCGGGCTATAACTGGTGGGATGGCGTAGGCCCGAAGAAAGATCGTCCCACCGTGCTCGAGCGCGCCTGGAATTCGATCGAAACCAACCAGTTCGGCACCAACGACTTCATGGACTGGGCGCGCGCCGTGGGCACCGAACCCTTGTTAGGCTTCAACCTGGGCACGGGCACCTCGGAAATGGCCGTGGCCTACATCGAGTACTGCAACTTCGCCAAGGGCACCAAATGGAGCGACCTGCGTCGCTCGCACGGTTATGAACAACCCCACAAGGTCAAATACTGGTGCCTCGGCAACGAGATGGACGGTCCCTGGCAGATCGGCCGCCTGACCGCGCGTGAATACGGCCGCAAGGCGCGCGACATTGCCCAGCAGGCACGAGTCGTCGATCCGGACGTCCAGCTCATCGCCTGCGGATCGAGCAACACCATCCTGCCCACCTACCTGACCTGGGATCGCGAAGTGCTCGAGGAGTGCTACGACATGGTCGACGGAATCTCGCTGCACAACTACTACGGAAACGAGCCCGAGCTGGCCGGTGGCAAGAGCGAGCGTTTCCTGGCGCAGAACCTCGACATGGAACGGCAGATTCTGGAAATCACCGCCGTCGCCGACTATGTGCAGGGCCTGTACCGGTCGCCCAAAAAGTTATGGCTGTCGTTCGACGAGTGGAACGTCTGGTATCGCGCGCGCAGCGCGGAGCACCTCGATGGCAAGGGCCAGTTTGCGCCGAAGCTGCTCGAAGAGGTCTACAACCTGGAAGATGCGCTGCTCACGGGCGGGTTCCTGAACACGCTGATGCGTCAGTCCGATCGCGTGCGCCTGGCTTGCCTGGCGCAGATCGTCAACGTGATCGCGCCGCTCGTCACCAATGAAAAAGGCATCCTGCGCCAGAGCATCTTCTATCCGTACGCCATGGTGCTCAAGTACGCACACGGCCGCATGCTCGATATCCAGGTGGAGAGCGAGACCTATCCCATCCGCGCCGCGGGCCTGCGCCCGGACTTCGCGCGCAATGAAGAGGTGCCGTTCCTCGACGTGGTGGCTACTTACGACGCGCAGCGCAAACAGATCGCCGTGTTCGCACTCAACCGCGACCTGTCGAACGAGCGCGAACTGGCGCTGACCTTCCAGGACGTCGCGCCGTCGAAGGTGCTGGCCTGCGAAACGGTGACCGGCACCGATCTGAAGGCATTCAACACCTTCGAGAGTCCCAACAAAGTGGTGACGACGAAGCTGGACGTGGCCACTGCCGGCGCGAAAATGTCGGTGAAGCTGCCGGCGCGTTCGTACACCGTCGTTCACCTGGCGGTCTGACCATGGCACCTCACTCGCGTCGTGATGCATTGAAGTGGTTCGGCGCCGGTGCGGCGCTGGCCGGCGCGCCCGGCGCCCGGGCCATGGTGGTCCACCTTGACCCTGGCGAGGACGTCACGCCGCGATACTTCCCGTTGCGCGACGTGCGCCTCGCGCCGGGACCCTTTCTCGATGCGCAGAAGCTCGACGAAGCCTATCTATTGCGGCTCGAGCCCGACCGCATGCTGCACAACTTCCGGGTCAACGCCGGGCTCAAACCCAAGGCACCGGTATACGGCGGGTGGGAGTCGGTGGAGCCGTGGATCTGGATCCGCTGTCATGGACACACACTCGGGCACTACCTCACGGCCGCAGCGTGCATGTACGAATCCACGGGCGATGCGCGCTTTGCGGAACGCGTGGACTACATCGTCGCGGAACTGGCCGAGTGCCAGTCGAAGACGGCAGGCTGGCTGTCGGCCTTCCCCGATGGCATCGAGCCGCTGACCAACAGTCTTTCGGGCAAAGAGTTTCCCGGCGTGCCGTGGTACACGGTGCACAAGGTGCTCGCCGGCCTGCGTGACGCGCAACTGCATCGCGGCAGCACCCAGGCATTCGACATCTGGTTGAAGTTCACGGACTGGATAGACACCGTCACGCGCGACGTACCCATTCCAGAGTTCCAGAAGATGCTCGACCGCGAGCACGGCGGCATGAACGAAGTGTGTGCCGACCTGTTCGCGATCACCCGGGAACCCCGCCATCTCGCGCTGGCGCAACGCTTCTGCCACATGGCGTTACTGATGCCGCTGGCGGATGGCAAGGATGCGCTCGACGGCCTGCATGCGAACACACAGATTCCCAAGGTCCTGGGCTTCGAACGCATCGACGCCTTGAGCCCCAACCCACGCTTCCGCCAGGCGGCGGATTTCTTCTGGAAGACCGTGGTGAGTGAACGTTCTTACGCCACGGGCGGACACGGCGACGTCGAGCATTTCTTCCCCAAGGGCGAGTTCGCGAAGCGCCTTGACTCCGGCAAGACCATGGAGACCTGCTGCACGCACAACATGATGCGTCTAACGCGCTCGCTGTACGCGCGCAATGCGGGTGTGGGGTACATCGATTACTTCGAGCGCGCGCTGTTCAACGGCATCCTGGCCTCACAGGACCCGGAGAGCGGAATGATGAGTTACTTCCAGTCCACGCGTCCCGGATACGTGCGGCTCTATCACACGCCCTTCGATTCATTCTGGTGTTGCACCGGATCGGGCATGGAGAACCACGCGCGCTACGGCGAGACGATTTTTGCGTACGACGGCGACAACCTCGTCGTGAATCTGTTCATGAGCGCCACGCTGGACTGGCGCGAACGCGGCTTCACCGTGACCCAGGAAACCCGCTTCCCGGATGCCGACACCACGCGCCTCACGTTCAAGGGAAAGAAAGCACAGAAGCTCAACCTGCGGCTGCGCCAGCCGTCGTGGTGCCCGGTCATGACCGTCAGTGTGAACGGGCGGCGCACGGCCACGGCGCGTCAGCCCGGTTCCTATCACTTGCTGGAACGGAAGTTCCGGTCGGGCGATGTGGTTGAAGTGCGAGTGCCGATGAGCCTGCGTGTTGAAGCGCTGCCCAATGCCCCTGAATACGCGGCGGTCATGTATGGCCCCATCGTGCTCGCGGGCCGTATGGGCACCGAGGGGCTTAAGGCCGGCTCGCAGATCATCGTCAACGAACGTGAATCCGGAAATATGCTCCAGGCCAAGGTGAACGTTCCGCGCTGGACGAAGCCGCTAGCTGAGCTGGTCGCGAACACCACGCGCACGAACGCGGATCGGCTGGAGTTTCGTACCGCGGGGTTCGAAGGCGGCGCGAGCGTGGAGCTGATCCCGTGGTTCCGGCTCACGAATGAGCGTTACAACTTGTATTGGCAGAAGGCCTGACGGCTATCTCCAGTTCGGCTTTCCAGCTTTGGCGAACTTGGCGCGCACTAACTACCTGGTCGTCGAGGTCGGAGTTTTTGCGCCAAGGGCCACGTTTCCTTCATGCGTGCAGCGCACTCGAGGCGTAAACTATGCGCCCCTGACGTCTAGAATCACGGCGTGACAAAGGATCCCGTTGCGGCGCGCGTTCGCGCCAGTTCCATGTTGTTGTTCCTGGTACTGGTCCCGGTCGCGCTTGCGATCTGGATTTTCGGTGCCAGCGTCTTCCCGGGTGACCGGGCCGGCGCACAGGCATCGCGTCTCCTCTGCTCGGCGGCAGCCGCGATGTTTCTGATCTTCGGCAGTCGACGACTCCTGCAACGCGACGGCCTGGCCACCGACCGGCTGGGGCTCGCGCTCACAGCCGCTCATGGCAAGGCATTTGTAT
>DASTTJ010000262.1:0-19003 GCA_035760205.1 Steroidobacteraceae bacterium
GCCGGTGGCACAGCCCATTTCGACACCGCCAGCGGCGGCCGTCGAGGCGTCTGACACCACAGCCGACGACCTCACGGCCACTGAGGCCGCGGTTGCGGCCCTGAACGAAGCTCCGGTTGCCGAAACCCCTGCGTCCACTGCGCAGCTCATTCGCCCCGACGCCCCCATGAACTACACCGTGAAACGCGGTGACACGCTTTGGGACATCGCCGCGGTGTTCCTCAAGGATCCGTGGTTCTGGCCCGAGATCTGGCAGATCAATCCGCAGGTGGAAAACCCCCATCTCATCTATCCGGGTGATGTCCTGTCGCTGGCGTATGGCGCCAATGGCGATGCACGCGTGATGATCTCGCAATACGGCGGCGCGCGACTGCAGCCCCGGCTGCGCAGCGAAGGTCTCGATGGTCCGGTCGATACCATTCCGTTTTCGGCGATCGCAGCGTTTCTTTCCCGCCCCAGTGTCCTCACCAAGGACCAGGCGCTCGCGGCTCCGCACATTCTCGCTTTCCGCGACCAGCACATGATCGGCGGCACGGGACATGAAATCTACGTCAAGGATCTGAACGGAGCTGCCGAGCAGCGCTACCTCGTCATGCACGTCGGCGAACCGATTCGCGACATCGACTCCAAGGAAATCCTCGGATACCAGGCAGCGTACGTTGCCACCGCGGTAGTTGAGGTCCCTGCCGAAGTGTCGAAGGCCGTACTCACCGAAGGGTCGCGTGAAGCACTCCAGGGTGACCGGTTGATCATTGAAGAGGGCGAAAGATCGCTCAACTTCCAGCCGCACGCGCCGACCACGGCGGTCGACGGCCAGATCATCGCGGTCGCGGACGGCGCGGAACAGGTAGGTCCTTATCAGGTGGTGGTGCTGAATCGCGGCGCGAACCACGGGCTCACGCAGGGCGCGGTACTCGCGGTCGATCAGCAGGGCGCCCTGGTCAGCGACAAATTCGGCGGATACCCCTGGAAGAAGAAGGCGTTCCCCAAGGATGTGCGTCTGCCGTACGAGCGTGCCGGCTCGCTCATCGTCTTCAAGGTCTACGAGCAAATCAGCTACGGGCTGGTGATCGGCGCGCGCGCTCCCATGCGCGTGGCGGATCGCATCTACAACCCGTAAAGCATTTCTCTTCGTTCTGACGAGATAGGGCCAGCCATCGCGCTGGCCCTTTCGTTTTAGGCTGCCAGGATGACAGCAGCCACATCAGCAACACTTCGGCGTATGGCCATCGCGGCGCGTGCGCCATCCTTGAGCGCCGCGCAGTTCGCGCAACTGGCGGCGCTCGAACCCGGTTTCGCCGCGCTCGACACACCCGACCGGCGCGTGTGGGAGCAACTCGAGCTAACTACCCGCACGGCGGAATGGTTGGCCAGGCCCAACCATTCGCTCGTTGACTCGGACCTGCGCTGGCTGGAAACCTCCGGCGTGTCGCTGCTGCCGGCCACGTCCGCCGACTACCCGTCGTTACTGCGCGAATCGCCGGACGCACCCGCCGTGCTCTACGTGCAGGGCAACCTGCGCGTTCTCAACGAGCCGCAGCTCTCCATGGTGGGCAGCCGCAACCCCACCGCCGGCGGCCGCGCCACGGCGCGGGAATTTGCTTCGTTCTTTGCGCGCGCCGGCCTCACCATCACCAGTGGCCTCGCCCTGGGGATAGACACTGCGTGTCACGAAGGCGCGCTGGCTGGCGAAGGTTTCACCGTCGCGGTCCTCGGTTGCGGTCTCGACCAGATCTACCCACCCGAAAACCAGGCGCTGGCCGGTCGCATCGCCGTGGGCGGCGCGCTCGTTTCGGAGTTTCCGCCGGGTACGCCGCCGCTCCGGCCGCACTTTCCGCAGCGCAATCGCATCATCGCGGCCCTGAGCCTGGGCACGCTGGTCGTCGAGGCCGCACGCCAGTCCGGGTCGCTGATCACCGCGCGGCTGGCGGGAAATGCTGGCCGGGACGTCTTTGCCATCCCCGGATCCATCCACAATCCGCTCGTCCGCGGGTGCCATGAGCTCATCCGGACCGGCGCCAAGCTCGTCGAGTGCGCCGAGGACGTGCTGAGTGAGCTCAAGATTTCCCTTTCGGCCCAACTAGTTGCGACCGCACCCGGCAAACCCTCCGGGACGCCCACGTTGGACAAGGAATACAAAATCCTGTTAGATGCGCTCGCCTTTGAGCCAGCAAGCGTCGATAGCTTGATCGAACGCACGGGTATGAACAGCGAATCGATCGCTTCGATGCTGCTGATTCTGGAGCTCGACGGGCACGTGGCGCCGCACCCCGGCGGCCGATACAGCCGCATGGCGGGACAATGAAGCCAACGACAACCGGCGACAGCATGACCGGAAGTGTTTTAGACATTCTTATTTACGTGTTCGACCAGTACATGCTGGCTGAAGCCCCGGAAGTGCCCGAACGCGAAACACTCGCCGCCGATCTCGAACGCGCCGGATTCGGCCGTCACAATGTCGAGCGTGCGCTCGACTGGCTCGCGGACCTTGCCGGCGAACGCTCACGCCCCGACATCGACTCCACGCAGCCTTCGCTGCGGGTTTTTTCCGCCGATGAGCTCGATCGCATCTCCACCAGTTGCCGCGGATACCTGCTGCAGCTCGAACAGGAAGGCATTCTCTCGCCGCTGCAGCGTGAGATCGTCATCGACCGCCTCGTGGCTCTCGATGGCGACGATGTCGATATCGACCGGCTCAAGTGGCTCGTACTCATGGTGCTGTCGAGTCAGCCAGGCCAGGAGCAGGCGTGCGCGCGAATGGAAGATCTCCTGTTCGACGCCGAAGACTCGCTGCCCAACTGATGGCTGAAAATCTAGTCATCGTCGAATCACCGGCGAAAGCAAAAACCATCAAGAAGTACCTCGGCAAGGATTTCGAGGTGCTGGCCAGTTATGGCCACGTGCGTGACCTCATCCCGAAAGAAGGTGCAGTCGATCCCGACAAGCAATTCGCGATGAGTTATCGCTCCATCGAGCGTAACGAAAAACACGTCGATGCCATCTCGCGTGCGCTCAAGAAATCGAAGAACCTCTTTCTCGCAACCGACCCCGACCGTGAAGGCGAAGCCATTTCGTGGCATCTGCGCGAGTTGCTCGAAGAGCGCGGCGACCTCAAGGGCAAGGAAGTCAAACGCGTGGTGTTCTACGAGATCACCAAGGGTGAGGTTCAGCGCGCGGTCGCCGAACCGCGCGATCTCTCGCTCGACCTCGTGAATGCGCAGCAGGCGCGACGCGCGCTCGACTACCTCGTCGGCTTCAATCTCTCGCCGCTGCTGTGGAAAAAGGTGCGCCGCGGGTTATCCGCCGGGCGTGTCCAAAGCCCCGCGCTGCGCATGATCTGCGAGCGCGAGCACGAGATCAGTATCTTCATACCGCAGGAATACTGGACGCTCGAAGCGCAAGGCGAGCACAGCGCCCAGACTTTTCCGCTGAAGCTGGTCGAGTTCAACGGCAAGAGGGTCGAGCAGTTCAGCTTCACCAACGAGACCGAAGCGCGCGACGTCGAAAAGGCGCTCAACGAAACGTCGCAGGGTTTCCTGCACGTGTTGTCCATCGACCGCAAGCAACGCCGCCGCAATCCGTCGCCGCCGTTCACCACCTCCACGCTTCAGCAGGAGGCCGCGCGCAAACTCGGTTACTCCGCCCAGCGCACCATGCGTCTGGCTCAGCAGCTTTACGAAGGTGTGGACTTCGGCGAAGGCGCCATCGGTCTCATCACTTACATGCGTACCGACTCGCTGAGCCTGGCGGTAGACGCCGTTCGCGAGATGCGCGAGGTCATCGCCCAGGAATACGGCGCCGAAGCCGTGGCTGAAGAGCCGCGCATCTACAAGACTAAATCGCGCAATGCGCAGGAAGCGCACGAAGCCATTCGCCCAACCTCCGCCGCTGTTTTGCCATCAAAGCTCGAAGGCAAGGTCGATCCCGATCAGTACAAGCTGTACGCGCTCATCTGGAAACGCGCCGTCGCGTCGCAGATGTCGCACGCGCTGTTCGATACCGTGGCCGTGGATATGCTGCCGAGCAAGCAGTCCGAAGGCGCCGCTGCCGGCCGCCATGTCATGCGCGCCAACGGCTCCACGCTGGTGAAGCCGGGCTACATGGCCGTCTACCAGGAAGACGTCGACGACGGCAAACCGGAAAACGAGAACGATCGCATCCTGCCGGCCATGAAAGAGGGTGACGTGGTCACTCTTCTTAATGTGAAAGGCGACCAGCATTTCACCGAACCGCCGCCGCGTTATTCCGAAGCGTCGCTGGTGAAGGCGCTCGAAGAACACGGCATCGGCCGTCCTTCGACGTACGCCACCATCATTTCGACGCTGAAGGATCGCGAATACGTTGACATGGACAACCGACGGTTCATTCCGACCGATATCGGCAAGATTGTTGGCAGTTTCCTGTCCAAGCATTTCCACAAATACGTGGAGTACGGTTTTACCGCCGCGCTCGAAGACGAACTCGACGCGGTATCGCGCGGCGAAGAAGACTGGACCGAACCGCTCAAAAAATTCTGGAAGCCGTTCATCACGCAGGTCGAGCACATCGAAAAGAACGTCTCACGCGAAGAAGTCGCGCAGGCGCGTGAGCTCGGCAAAGATCCGGTCAGCGGCAAGCCCATCACCGTGCGCATGGGCCGTTACGGTCCTTTCGTGCAGATCGGCACCAAGGACGACGAAGAAAAGCCGAAATTCGCGGGCCTGCGCCCCGGCCAGAAGATGGATCTCATCAAACTGCCCGAGGCGCTGGAGCTCTTCAAACTACCGGTCAACCTCGGTACCACCGCCGAAGGCGAACCGGTGCAGGCCAACATTGGCCGCTTCGGTCCCTACATCAAATACGGCGCCAAGTACGTCTCGCTGAAACCACCCGACGATCCGTACACGGTCAATCTGGAACGTGCACTCGAAGTCATCCGCCTCAAGAAAGAAGCCGATGCCAATCGCATCATCCAGGACTTCGGCGTCGACGACATCCAGGTACTGAACGGCCGTTACGGCCCGTACATCACCGACGGCAAGCGCAATGCGCGCATTCCGAAGGACACGGACCCCAAGGCCGTCACGCTCGAGGTGTGCCGCGAGTTACTGGCGGTTGCGCCGCTGCGCGGCAGCCGCTTCGGCCGCAAGAAGCCCCAGGAATCAAAAAAGGTTTCCAAAAAGGGCTCCAAAAATGGAGCTCCGGCGAAGGACGCAGCAGCAGCCGGCGAGGAAGGCGCGGCGGTTTCGAAGGCAAAGAAAAAATCCGCAACGAAAAACGCACAAAAGTCGGAAGACTCCGACCTGAGTGACGCGAAAGCGGAAAGAAAATCGACACCTGCCAGGAAAAAAAGCGCCGCGCGTGACAATGCAAAGAGCGCGAGCGTTGTTCCCAAGAAAACTTCATCGAAGATCAAGAAAAAAGAGAGCAAGACCTGATCGACTTATGTTCAATCTCGTGGTCGCACGCGATTGAATTAAGTCCGCACGCGGAGTAGCGTCCCCGGCGGGTCCTGGATAACACGGTGCGCAACCTTCATGAAGGAAGAAGGAACGCACTGCTCGCGGCATCTAAGAAGAACCGCCGCGCTCCCGAGGCCCTGGTCTTCAAGACTTGGGCTCGGCGTGTCTCCGGAATAACAGGTTCTCAGGGGATTATTCACATGAAGAGCAAACGTGTTGGTCACGGCCACGTGAAGTGGGCCGTGTGCAGCGCGTTGTTGTCGGCGACGACGCTCGCGGCCGCAGGGCCGCGTGGGTTGACGCTGGATGGCGGCGCGCATCTTTCCTCGATTTCTCTCGAATCGCCGATCGTCGAAGCAAGCTACGAAAGTCTCGTGCTGCATCCGAGCCTCGCGAATGTTTCCGGTCGGCAGCAAGTGCTGATCCGCCTGCGCACGCCGGCTGTCGCCGAATCCAGCGGGGCCATTTCCCGCGCACAGGTCGAAGCGGAACAGGCCGCGTTGATCAGCCGGCTGGTCGCGCGCGCACCAAGCGCCGAAGTCATCGCGAGCGTGCAACTCGTCCTCAATGCCATCGTCATGGATGTGGACGGCGCCGATCTCGCCGAGCTAGCGCGAGACACCGCGATCACGCGTGTGGTCGGTGTTTCCGATTACGCCCACGATCTCTCCGAAACCGTTCCGTATATCGGCGCAGCCACCGCACAGGCACTCGGCGCAACTGGCCAGGGTATTCGCGTTGCCGTGATCGACAGCGGCATCGACTACACACACGCGAATCTCGGCGGTCCCGGCACGCAGGCCTCGTACGAAGCGGCATGGGCGCCGCTGCCGGCGGCGGCGCCGTTCATCCCGGTGGTTCCGGCAGGCACTGGCTATCTAGTGGCCGATGATCCGGGCACCGCTGCGGACGACGGGCTTTTCCCGAGCGCCAAGGTTATCGGTGGTTACGACTTCGTCGGCGAAAGCTGGCCGAACACGGGCCTGCTGCCCGATCCGGATCCGATCGGCGCACCCGATGCGACCACCTTCGGCGGTCACGGCACACACGTCGCGGACATCATCGGCGGCAGCGGCGGCGTCGCCCCCGGCGTCAAGTTCTACGCGGTCAAGGTGTGCTCCGCGCCGGCGACGTCGTGCAGTGGCATTGCGCTGCTGCAAGGCATGGACTTCTCGCTCGACCCGAACGGGGACGGCGACATGAGCGATCACGTCGACATCATCAACATGTCGCTCGGTTCTCCGTACGGCCAGCCGTTCGATGACGACCTGTCGGCCGCGGTGGACAACGCCACCCTCGCCGGCGTCCTCACCGTCGCCTCCGCCGGCAACAGCGCCGACAAGCAGTTCATCACCGGTTCGCCCGGTGCTGCCACGTCGGCCCTGAGCGTCGCGCAAACCGCGGTGCCTTCGGCCACGCTGCAGCTCATGACGCTGCTCGCGCCGGTCACCGGCGATCGCGGCGCGGTGTTCCAGCCGTGGTCGACTCCGCTAACTACCACCATCGAAGGTCCGGTGTTCTACCCGGCGGTCACGGGCGGCAGACGCATCGGCTGCGCCGACGCGGCGGGCACCAACCCGTACCTGCCCGGCGAACTCGCCGGCCAGATCGTGCTGGTGGATCGTGGGACCTGCTCGTTCAGCCTCAAGATCGCCAACATCGCGGCGGCGGGCGGAACGCTCGGCATCATCGGCCTGATCACCGCGGACGCGCCCTTCGGCGGCGCTTTCGGCGGCGGCGTGCAGACGATTCCGGGCTACATGATCAACCAGGTCGACGCGAACATCCTGCGTACCAACACCGCGGTCGTTCGTTTCTCGCCGAGCGGTAACCTGTCGCTGGCCGGTTCGCTGGCGTCCACCTCCTCGCGGGGTCCGCGTTTCGACGACAACATCGTCAAGCCGGAAATTGGCGCGCCAGGCGCCTCGGTGTCTGCGATGTCGGGCAGCTTCACGGGTATCGCCGCATTTGGTGGCACCTCGGGAGCCGCGCCGATGGTGTCGGGAGCCGCGGCCATCCTCATGGCTGCGCGTCCGTCGCTCTCGCTTGCCGAGGTCAAGCAGTTGCTCGTGAATACGGCCAGCCAGGACGTGCGTCAGCCGTCGGCGGGCGGTTCCGTGTTCCCGGATCAGCTCGCGCCGATCACGCGTATCGGTGGTGGTGAAGTGCGCGTCGACAAGGCGCTGCTATCGCCGTCGGTGGTGTTCGACGTCACCGGTGATGAAGCCTCGATGGCCCACGGCGCCGTCAGCTTCGGCCTCGTGGATGTCGCCAATCCGAGCATCCTGAAGATCCGCAAGCTGAAGATCGTCAACAAGTCCAACAAGTCGCAGCGTTACAGCGTTTCGCCGACGCAGCGATTCCAGGACGACGTAGACACGGGCGCGGTGTCCCTGAGCTGGAATCCGTCGACGGTGAACGTGCCGGCAGGCGGCTCGGCGAACGTGACGCTCTGGCTCACGATCAAGGGTGACAAACTGCGCAACAACCAGATGAACGCAGGCTCTCTGGGCAATGCGATCGGTCCGTTGACCGCCAACGAATATGACGGCTACGTCAATTTCGTGGGCAAGAACCACACCTTGTCGATCCCGTGGCACGTGCTGCCGCGCAAGTCCTCGCTGGTGGTGACGAACAAGGCGGCGCAGAAGGGCCTGGTGTTCGACGAGACCACGGGCTTGGCGACCGCCGAGCTGACTAACTACGGCATCGGCGACGCGCAACTGCAGTTCTTCTCCATGCTGGGCACCAGCCCGGATCGCCCGTCGGGCGGCCGTGGCGAAGGTCTGCCGGAGCCTGACCTGCGCGCTGTGGGTGTGAACTCGTTCCTGGTGGCGGGCGCCACCTGCGGTGTCGCGGGCAACGCCATCCTCTGGGAGTTCGCGTTCAACACCTGGGAGCGCAAGGCATCGCCAGTGGGCACTTGGCTCGAAGCCGATATCGACGTCGACAATGACGGCGTGTTCGACTACGCCGTGATCAACCAGGATGTCGCCGGGCTCACCCAGCTCAGCGATGGCCGCCAGGTGAGTGCGCTGCTGCGCCTCTCGCCGACCGGCAGCATCCTGTCGACGACCATCCGCTTCTTCGCGGAGAACGCCACCAACACCGGCAACACCATCCTGCGCGTCTGCGCCAGTGACATGGGGTTGACCCTGGCCACGCTCGGCCAGCCGGTGACGGCAGAGTTCTTTGCCACGTCGTGGTACTTCGGCGGATCGTCGGACTTCCTCGGGCCGTTCTCGATCACCCCTGGCGGTGAAGAGTTCACGGGCTCGACTCCGGCCGATGTGCTCACCTATCAGCAGACCGGCATCCTGTCGGTCCAGCGGTGGGAACTGTTCCCGGGCACCACGCCGCACGCCGGCCTCATGGTCGTAACCAACTCCGACTTCGGTGCCGCGAATCGCGGTGGCTCGACGCCGGAAACGGAATCTCTGCTGCTGACGGCAGCTCCGTAATCTGACGAGTGAGAAATGGGCCCCCGCGGGAAACCGCGGGGGCCTTTTCTTTTGCTCGCCGCAGGCCGGTGGAAGGTGTTGCGCTAGATCCGCACGCGGTCGACGCGCGCGATGTAACACCCGGCAACTGCGTGACGAACGTGCAGCCACTGCGCAAACATTTCTTCGAATAGGACTGACATCTGCGCTTCGGCCGACAGTTCCTGTCGCGCCGAAATCTCGACTACGCGGCCGCCGCTGGCGCGCGCTTCGAATGCCAGAGGCAGGCTGCGCAGCCCTTCCGGGAATCCATCGCCCGCGAAAGCTTCGCAGTGCTCGGCGTGAATGAAGACCGGACCTGGCGCCATCAGGCAGCCATCAGTTTCCGGCGGCCTATAGGTGAACAGGAGCCGGCGATCAGTTCCCGGCGTGAACTTCCGCAGACAGCAGCGGCAGGGACCCGTGCCGCTCGCGATCTCGAGGTGCGCGGGATGACCATAGGCCGGCGCCAGTCGCGTTCGCCGAACTTCATCAGCCACTTCTTGAGGGACGCCTCGAACCACATATCTCATGCGGGCAGGATGCTTCGGCGCTGCGTCCGGGGCGACCCGAACCTTGCGGGAACTGCGCCGTTGTCAGCGGTCGGGGGTCTTGGGTTGAGTACGCGAGCCGGCACCGCTGCTGCCGGGATCTGCGGGCAGTTGCTTGGGGCCCGTCTGAAAGTGTCCGCCGGCACAGTTCACGACCGCACCACGAGAATCCGTGTGATACAGCATCTCACCGGCGCTGGTCTTCGCCGAGACGCGAAACCCGGGCACCAGCATTTGCGTGTACATCTGACCAGGCAAAGGACAGCCCATGGCGCCATCGCTCCAGGTCACGCGCTCCGCGTTGACCAGCACCACTTCGTTCTCGCTCACCGCGAATCGCCGGGCGGCGTCCACCACAACCGCGCGCCGCACACCACGCGGCAGGCTCGCAATGTCCACGCGCTCGCCCGCGGGCGTCTGCGCCACGACCGGATCGGGGATGCGGGTGGGCGGCGCGATGCCACGCGGCGTCGCTGGCTTGTCGGCGGCAAACGCGCACGCCGCGACTACCACGCCAGAAACCAGAAACAGAGGCAGCAGCTTCGACATCATTCTCTCCATGCCAGACAGTGTATAAACGCGGGCGGCGTTGCGCCGGGGTTCCATGAAATATCGCCACCAATACCACGCCGGCAACTTCGCCGACGTTCACAAACACGTGGCTCTGCTCGAAGTGCTGCACGCGCTCATGCGCAAGGACAAGGGCCTGTTGTTCGTCGACACCCACGCGGGCCGCGGGGACTACGACCTGCACCCTGGCGACCGCGAACATCCGGCCGAGTGGCAGGCCGGCGTGGCGCGGTTGCTGGCGGCTACACCGCGTCACCCGGCGCTGGTTCGCTACCGCGAGATCGTCGCGCGCGGGATACATGGCGGCAGCCTGCGATACGCCGGATCGCCACTGCTCTGCGCGGACGCGCTGCGGCCGGTGGATCGCGCGGTGTTTTTCGAGACGCAACGCGAAGAAGCCGGCCACCTGCGCGAGGCACTCGAGGATCGCGAGCGCACGCGAGTGGAAGGCGCCGATGGATTCGGTGGACTGCGCGCGCTGCTGCCGCCACCCGAACGGCGTGGCTGTGTACTCATCGATCCGCCGTATGAAGAACGCGAGGATCCGGCGCGCGTGCTCGCCGCGGTTAAGGACTCGCTGCTGCGTTTCGAGGGCGCCGTGATCCTGCTGTGGCTGCCGGTGAAAATGCGCGTGGATTTCGACATGTGGTTCGCAAGCCTGGGCAATGCTGTTACCCGGCCGATGCTGGCGTCGCTGCTGTGGATGCACCCGTGCGATTCGCGCGCCGCGCTCAACGGTTCGGCGCTGGTGCTCGTCAATCCGCCCTATCTAGTCGAAGAGGGTATGCGCGAATGGCTGCCGGAGCTGCGCGCGCTGCTCGGCGGTGAACACTCGGGATCGGAAGTCCTGGCTACCAGCGAACGTCGCTGAGCATCTTCGCGGCCACGGCCTCCGGAATTTTGCCGTCACGCGCCAGCACCGCGACGCTGCCTTCGCCCGCGGGCAACAGAATTCCGCGATACGCGCCCTCGGAGAACTCCTGACGCCCGGACACCTTTTCATGCGCCAGCAGCATCACCGTGACCGGACCATCGGCGGTCTGCACGACCAGGTGCGGCACACGCCGCCCCCGAAACGGACAGGCCATGGCGTAGACGATGGGCATCGAGCTGTCGAATTGCACCCCGGCTGTTTTCAGGACGCCGGCGAGTTCTGACGGCGTCAGCACCTCGTGCGCATCCCAGCTGGCGGATTCATGCTTCACGTGCGCAAGCACATCGCCGGCCAGCGCCGGCGTTGGTTTCAGCAGCCAGAAACCGCCACCCACGAGAATACCCAGGAGCACGGAAGCCGCGAGCGCGAAGCGGCGGGCAGGCGGCGCCGATTGCACCGGCTTGCGAAATCCCGCCAACGGCAGTTCCATCGCGGAGCGCAGCCGCGCATCGAGCGCGAGCGTCTCGGAGCGAAACCGGGTGCAGGCGGCGCAGGTGGCCAGGTGCTCGCTCAGCGCAGGACCAAGCGTGTGCGGATCGCCCCCGATTTCGAGGCGCGCCTCACGGCAGGTGTATGTGTTGCTCATTCCGCGTCCTCCGCGGGATCGAGGCCGTATATGGTGCGCAGCCGGTTGCGGGCGCGGAACAGTCGAGTCAGCACGGCCGGCTGGGTCAGCTTCAGCTCCACGGCGATCTCGGCCGTGCTCAACCCGCCCAGAACCTGCAACACCAGTGGCTCCCGATATTCGTCCGGCAATTGCAGGATGGCGCGCCGGAGGTCTTCCAGCCCGGCGTCACCGTCGCTGGCCAACGCCGGATCGCCCAAGGCCTCCACCTGATCCACGTCCACGGTCGGCAGCCGTTTGCGCTCGTACAGGCGGGCATGCTCGCGCCGAACGATGGTCAGCAGCCAAGGGCGTGCGGCCGCCGAATCCTTGAGTTCGTCGCGGGATTTCCAGGCCCTGATGAGAGTCTCCTGCACTACGTCCTCCGCCACGGCCCGGTCGCGCGCCAGCCAGAAGGCAAAGCGCACCAGGTCCGGCCGCAAAGTCTCCAGCAAACGGGCGAACGCGGAGGACACCGTCGTACCGCGTGGGCGTGGGTTCATGTATAAGACCGGCCGAGTGGGACGCTTATTTCAGCCATCTTTTTCGATATGAACACCCCGGATCAGTACGGAGTGGTCGGTCATCCGATCAATCACAGCTGGTCGCCTTTCATCCACGGGCTCTTTGCGAAACAGACCGAGCAGTCCCTCGTCTATCGCCTGTATGACATCGCCCCGGGGGACTTCCGCGCGCAAGTGCTCGAATTCTTCACGCGCGGCGGCCGCGGGCTCAACGTGACCGTACCACACAAGGAAGCCGCGGCTGAGCTCGCCAACGAGCTCACGGTACGCGCGGATCGCGCAGGCGCCGTCAACACACTCATGATCAACTCCGAGCACAATCTGCTCGGCGACAACACCGACGGCCATGGGCTGGTCACCGACCTGCGCCAGAACCTCGGCCTGACCGTCACCAACGAACGCATCCTGATCTTGGGTGCGGGCGGCGCCACGCGCGGCGTCGTGGAGCCGCTGCTCGAGCTTGGGCCGACGGAGATGGTCATCGCCAACCGCTCGCCGGATCGTGCGGTCAACCTGGCGTCGCTGTTCTCCGATCTTGGCGCGATACGCGGCTGCGGTTTCGAGGACGTGGGTGAGGAACCCTTCGACATCGTCATCAACGCAACCGCCGCTGGTCTCTCAGGCGCGGTACCCAACGTGGACCCGGCCATCATCGCGAGCCACACCGTCTGCTACGACATGAGTTACAGCAAGGCATCCACCCCTTTCGTGAGCTGGGCCATTGAACAGGGCTGCGCACGAGCCCATAAAGGCTGGGGCATGCTGGTAGAGCAGGCCGCCGAAGCGTTCACCTTGTGGCGCGGCGTGCGCCCGGACACCGAACCCGTATTAGCCGTTCTTGGAAGCAAATGACCGACGCCAATATCAGCGGGACCACACTTCCCGCGTTCGATCGCATCGCCGCCGCAGACGTCGAACCCACGATTCGCGAACTGCTGCAGCGCAACCGCGGCGAAGTCGCGACGCTCGAATCCCAGCCGCACCCCACATTCGCCAACACGGTATTGCCGCTCGAACAACTCTCGCACCGCCTGTCGCGCACCTGGTCGCCCATCAGCCACCTGAACGGCGTGCTCAATTCCGACGACCTGCGCGCCGGCTACAACGCCTGCCTGCCGCTGCTATCTAACTACTGGACCGATCTCGCGCAGAGCGAGCCGCTGTTCCGCGCCTACAACGCTATCGCCGCCAACGAATCGGGCTCTCTCGACGCGGCGCAGCGCCGCGTCATCGAACGCGCCCTGGAAGACTTCCGTCTCGCCGGCGTGGGCCTGCCGGCCGATCGCAAGGCCCGCTACAAGACCGTGGTGCAGGAGCTGGCCACGCTTGCCGCCAAATTCGAAGAAAACGTGCTCGACGCGATGAACGCATGGACGCGCCTGGTCTCCGACGAGGGAGAACTCGCCGGCATCAATCCGGTGATCATCGAACAGGCTCGCGTGCGCGCGGCCGAAAAGGACACCCCCGGCTGGCTGTTCGCGCTCGAACAGCCGACCTACGTCGCGGTAATGACGGATGCGGATTCGGAGACGCTGCGTCGGGATTTCTACGAGGCGTGGTCGACGCGCGCGTCGGAGCGCGGCCCGACGGCGGGCAAGTTCGACAACACCTCCGTCATGAACCGCATACTCGCGCTGCGCCACGAGGCGGCACAGCTGCTCGATTTCCCCAACTACGCCGCGTATGCACTCGCCACGCGCATGGCGCCGTCCAACCAGGCGGTGTTCGACTTCCTTCGGCAACTCGTGCGCGTCGCGCGTCCTGCCGCAAAGCGTGAGTTCGCGGAGCTCGAAGCGTTTGCGGGCCGCAGTCTGAACGCCTGGGACGTCAGCTACTACGCCGAAAAGCTGCAGCAAAAGCTGTTTTCGATCTCGCAGGAAGAACTACGTCCCTATTTCCCCCTGCCGCGTGTGCTCGAAGGATTGTTCTCGGTCGCCGAACAACTGTTCGGCGTCAGGATCGTCGAGCGCAAGGGCGTGCCCATCTATCACCCCGACGCGCGTTTCTTCGAGATTCTCGACGCTGAAGGCAAAGCCCGCGCCGGCTTCTATCTGGACGCCTGCGCGCGCGCGAAGAAACGCGCCGGCGCATGGATGGACGATTGTGTGGGGCGCAAGGACTTCGGCACGGAGCACACCGTTCCGGTGGCCTATCTGGTGTGCAATTTCCTGCCTGCCGCGCCGGGCAAGCCGGCGCTGCTCACACACGACGACGTCGTGACCATGTTCCACGAGTTCGGTCACGGGCTGCACCACATGCTGACGCGTGTGGGATACCCCAGCATCGCCGGCATCAACGGCGTTTCCTGGGATGCGGTCGAACTGCCCAGCCAGTTCATGGAAAATTTCGCGTGGCGGCCGGAAGTGCTCGCGGCGATGGCCCGCCATTTCGAAACCGGCGAACCGCTGCCCGCCGGCCAACAGGCACAGTTGTTAGGCTCGCGCACGTTCCAGGCGGGCCTCGCGACGATGCGGCAGCTCGAATTCGCGTTGTTCGACTTCCGCCTGCATGCCGAATACGACCCCGCCCGTGGCGCGCGCGTGCACGAAATCCTGGCGGAAGTGCGCGACGAGGTCGCCGCCTTCGCCGTGCCGGAATGGAATCGCTTCCCGCACAACTTCGGCCACATATTCGCGGGCGGGTATGCCGCCGGCTATTACAGCTACAAGTGGGCCGAAGTGCTCAGCGCCGACGCGTTCGCCGCATTCGAAGAACAGGGCGTGTTCGACAAGCGGGTCGCACAACGATTCCTCGATTCCATCCTCTCGCAGGGCGGCTCGAAAAAGGCGCTCGAGGCGTTCATCGATTTTCGCGGCCGTGCGCCGGACGTGAACGCGCTGCTGCGCCAGCAGGGTCTCGTCCAATGACCCCCGCCACCGACAGCGGTGGCAAAGAATTTTCGATCGCCACCTGGAACGTGAATTCGCTGCGCGTGCGCGGCGAACAACTGCTCGAGTGGCTGCACGCAAACTCTCCGGATGTGGTGGCGCTGCAGGAAACCAAGATGCAGGACCCGGATTTTCCGCACGCAGAATTCACCGCCGCGGGATATCACAGCGTCTTCAGCGGACAAAAGACCTACAACGGCGTCGCGCTGCTGTCCCGTCATCCCATGACCGACCTCGTGCGCGACATCCCGGACTTCGACGATCCACCCAGGCGCGTGCTCGCCGCCAATATCGTCGGTCCCTGGGGGGATTTCCGCGTCATCAATCTCTACGTGCCCAATGGCCAGGCGCCTGGCTCGGAAAAGTTTGCCTACAAGCTCAAGTGGCTCGAAGCGCTCACGCGCTGGTTGAAACTCGAAGCGGAGAAACATCCCGGGCTCGTGGTGGTCGGCGACTTCAACGTAGCGCCCGAAGATCGCGACGTCCACGACCCCGCGGCATGGGTGGGCAATGTGCACGTGAGCCCGGAAGAGCGCGCCGCGCTCGCGCAAATCACGGCCCTCGGCCTGGCCGACGCTTTCCGGCACTTCGAGCAGCCCGAGAAGTCGTTCAGCTGGTGGGACTATCGCCAGGGCGCATTCCGCCGGAATAACGGCCTGCGTATCGATCTCATCCTGGTCCACCAGCAGCTTCTGCCCCGGCTGGCGGGTTGCCGCATCGACGTGGAGCCCAGGCGCGTGGAGCGGGCGTCCGACCACACCCCAGTCATCGCCAGATTCGGAATGGTCGGAATGGGGACACTCCCCATTTCCTAGCAAATTGGGCCGCACCTGAAGCAGGTGCATCCCAATTTGCCCGCTGATGCGGGGAAATGGAGAGTGTCCCGCATCCTGCAACAGCGCCGCCTTACAGTAGTCGGCCACCAACGGCGATTGGGGGATCACGCCACCGTGATGTGTGTCACGCTCGCTTCAGACTGAGATTCCGCCCGCTGGTCTTTTGGGGACCCCCTGCCTAGACTCCCCTGATCTTGTTAGTGCTCGAAGGTATGGCACGGCCGTGATCGCCGAATCCCGCCGCAGCGACTACGACGTGACCGACACGGTACTCGTGAGCTCGGCTCCCGACGTGCGTGCGAGCGTCGAGGCACTTTTCGCGAAGGTCTGGCCGGGCCAGAAGTTCCCCGCATTCGCCCACGTGTTCGGCGACTTCGAGCGCATGTTCTCCGGTCGCATGCCCGGCTATTTCGGCGTCGACACGGTCTACCACGACCAGCAGCACACGCTCGACATCACGCTCGCGACGGCGCGCCTCATCGTCGGGCACGAGATGCAGGTGCCGGACGCGCAGAAGTTCGGACCGGAACGAGCCATGCTCGGCATCGTGGTGGCGTTGTTCCACGACGTGGGCTACCTGCGCACCACGCGCGACACCGACGTGCCGAACGGCGCCGAATTCACCACCGTGCACGTATCGCGCGGCGCCGCGTTCCTCACCGACTACCTACCCAAGATCAACCTCGGTGAATGGGCCAAGGTCGCCGGCGAGATCATCCACTACACCGGTTACGAACGTCCTTTCAAGAACATCGTTGCGCCCGACCCGCGCGACCACAAGCTGGGCCATCTGGTCGGCACCGCCGATCTCATGGCGCAGATGGCGGATCGCTGCTATCTCGAAAAGTGCCGCGACCGGCTGTATGCGGAATTCGTACTCGCCGGTGTCGCACTACCGATCGGCGAAAACGGCCACGTGAAGGTGCGCTACGCCTCGGGCCTCGACCTGCTGCGCCAGACACCGAAGTTCGTGTTCGACATGCGCGCCAAGCGGCTGGATGGCGAGTTCAACCGCGCATACCGCTACCTGGAAGTGCTGTACGGGGGCCGCAACCCGTACATGGAATCCATCGATCGCAATCTCGAGTATCTGCAGCGCATCCTGCGCAGCGAGAATTGGCGCCTGCTGCGCCGACAGCCGCCGGTGTTCACCGGCGTCGAAGATTCCATGGCCACCACGCGCACGCTCATGCTCGGCGCGATCAAGAAGGTCTGGGGTTAAGCGAGCCCTGGCGACATGAGCGCCGCCTGCGGCGCCGCGTCCACGTTGACCACGTACGTCGAGTAGTTGCAGTCAAGTGCCGCAAGCACTTGTTCCTTTCCTTCAATGGCAGCATCCGCCAGCACGGTGCGCAGCTTGTCGGCCGAAAACGCCTGCTGGGCCCGCTTCGCAACGGGCGCGTACGACAGGTGCCAGGGTTCGGGCATCACACCGCCACGATCGGTGGTGTAGGGCCTGAAGAAGCCGAAGGCGTGCATGTGCGCATCCAGCCAGGTAGTTAGACGATGGAAAGGGCCCGAGGGTCCGTACTCGTCCGGCACCACCTGCAACTTGTAGCCGGCTGGCATCGCATGGGCATCCAGCACGTCGAAATCCGTGCCCCAATGGTGCCGGCTCGCCCCGGGCAGCGCCGACCACCAGAGGATGGCGGTGACCCGCTCCGCGGGCGACAGGCTCAGTGCATCCAGGGGCCGCCCGGCCCGGTCCTGCATCGGGCGCTCGCCCCGAAACTTGCCATTCCAGATGGCAAGCTGACGGTCGAAGTCCCGAAAGCTCGAAAACGCGGCGAGGTCGATGTCATCGGCCGCCGCCGCCGCCCGCATCGCCAGGAACGGCGCCATGGCGTCGTTATGCAATGCGCAGGGGGGGCTGGCCAGCACCGACAAATGACAGCGGGTGCGTCCAGTGAGCTGGTCCAGCGAGAATTCCGGGGTTTCCGCCATGTGCGGCTATCCTACCGGACGCCGTGACCCGGCTTTCTGCGGAACAAATCGACATTGCGCCCCTGTCGGGACCCGCCGAAGGTGGCCCATGCCGGAAACCCGCGGTTAAGATTGCCCGCAGATTAGAACCAGCGGAATTCCGTGACCATCGCCAGCTTCAAGAGCAAATACATCGCCGTCGCCGTGGCAGCCGCCATTGCGGTGTCCCTCGCCGTCGGCGCGGTCATGGTCTACGAAAACCAGTCCCAGCATTCCGCCCTGCTCGATAAAGCGGCCGCTGATACCCGCGACCGGGTGATCGGCGAGCTCAACCTGCGCGCCTCTGAACTGGCCCGCCATATCTCGGAACGCGTCGCGGATGGTGTCCTTCGCAACGAACGCGACCAGTTCGCGACAGTGATCGAAACCTTCAAGCGCGACGACACCCTGCTCGGGGTGTTGCTGCGCGATGCCGCAGGCACCGAGCTTTACGCCTGGCGCCGGCCCGGTGGCGACGGTGGAGGCATCACGCGAAGCGCCATCGTACCGGTACGAGCCGACGTGCAAGCCATGCCCGGAGTGGTGGCTCCGCAGACGGTGGGCGAAGTCGAGATCGAAATCCGCTCGCTCGAAGGCTCGCCGGAAGCCACCGCGGCGCGAACGCATTTCGATGCCATGGAACGCTCGCAGATGCGCAAGGCGCTGCTGCTCGCCGGGGCCATCGGCGTAGTCGCACTGGCGCTGGGGCTGACGCTCGCCTGGTGGGCCGGCCGCCGCGTCCACGGCCCCATCACCACGCTCATCAAGAGCGCCGACCGTATCGCGCAGGGCGACTACTCGCGGCCCATGGAAGTCGGCCGGCGAGACGAGCTTGGCGAGCTGCAGGCCGCGCTCGAGCGCATGCGTCAGAAGCTGCGCCAGACCACGATCAACAAGAACTACCTGACCAACGTGCTCGGCAGCATGACCGACGCGGTATTCGTGACCTCGCCCGACGGCGTCATCCGCATGGCTAACCAGTCGGCCTGCAAGCTGCTCGCCTGGGGCGAGGAAGAGCTGATCGGCCGCAGCATCGTGTCGATCTTCGACGAACGCGAACGCAGCGACTTCGACATGCTGCGCGCCTCGCAGGACACGCGCGAAACCGTCGTGAAAACGCGCCACGGTCAAACCATTCCGGTGGCGATCACCGGATCGCAGATCACGACCGACGACCCGCAGTACCAGGGAACGATCTTCGTGGTTCGGAACGT
>DASTTJ010000263.1:0-6081 GCA_035760205.1 Steroidobacteraceae bacterium
TGAGCCGTGACATCGCGCGGTTGCTGGACCGTGGAGTGTCCGATCCCAAGGCGTTCATCGCGGCGTTGTTCGACCGCGCCGGCGTTGTGTATAGCACCGACGCCCAAGGCATGCCGCGTTTGCCCTAGAGGGAAAGCGGACGGGAATCCGGGCACCTACAACAAACTGTGAGACCGCTAACGCCACCCGCGCGGCGCCGGTGGCACATTCACCTCATGCATTCGCGCTGCAAAAGCTGCCTGTACTGCGGTCTCGTCGGCTACGTGAGCCTCGGTGACCCGCCCCCCGTTACCAAATGGAAGCGGCCGGTTTTGCTGGTGGCCGGAATCGCATTGACCGTCTGCACGGTGCTGGCACTTCGTTTCGCCTGGGAACGGGCCGATGGAACGTTCTTCGCGGCGGTGTCCTCGCTGCTGATGATCATCGCGCTGATCGGTGTCGCGATTGCGGTCCGTGGCTGCGATGTCTGCGTGGCGCGCTACCTCGGAAGGACTCTGTGACCAAGCGACCAGCTGCGGCCTGCAAAGCCAAGAGCCGCCGCAAAGTCACGAAGCGTCCCCTGGGTTTGCGGGCGCCGCTCAGGTCCAATTGCCGTTATGCATCCATCTGGGCGTGCCAGTACGCCGAGCACCGCCATCGCCGCGGACAGACGTCAACCCCCGACGTTTGAGTGACAATGCGCTTCCATGGAAGCGCCCGACAATCTCGAATTCTGGAACCGCGCGGCATCCACCCGTCAGTTCACGCATCCGCTCGACAGCGCACGCCTGACGCACGCGCTGCCGCGTGACGCAAACATTCTCGACTACGGCTGCGGCCAGGGCCGACTCGTCGACGAGCTGGTCGAGCTTGGCTACACCCACCTGCTCGGCATCGACTCATCGCCCGAGATGATCCGCATCGCGAGCGAGCGCATTCCGGCCGCGACCTTTCTGGTGAATGACGGCGAGCAACTGCCTTGTGGCGATGCCAGCCTGGACGCCGTGTTGCTGTTCGCCGTTCTCACCTGCATTCCTTCCGACAGCATCCAGAAGAATCTGCTGCGCGAATTCAAACGGATCCTGCGTCCCGGCGGTCTATTGTTGATCAGTGACTATCCGCTGCAGACCGACGAGCGCAACTTGCGGCGCTACGAACAGTTTGCAGCCGAGCTGGGTGGTCATGGCCGTTTCCGTCTGCCCGATGGCGCGGTGTTGCGCCACCACCCGCGCGAATGGTTCGATGAATTGCTGGCGGGCTTTCACATCGAGCAATCGCTCGAAGTCGAAGGGCTCACCATGAACGGAAACTCCACGCGACTGCTGCAATGCTGGGCAAGAAAGACCTGAGGTTCGAAATGAAGGGAAGTTTGCTGGGTGTCGCCTTGCTGGTGCTTGCGCCAGGCGCCATCGCTGCTGCGCCAGTTGATGGCGACTGGCCTAACTACGGCCGCACGCCGGGAGGCGACCGCCATTCGCCGCTGGCACAGATCGATCGCACGAACGTGAGCAAGCTCACGCTCGCCTGGGAGTACAAGACCGGCGAGGCCGGCATCGAGACCGGGAACCCCACGGCGCTCGAAGCGACGCCGCTGGTCATCGATGGCGTGATGTATCTGGCGACACCGCTCGGTAAGGTCATCGCGCTCGATCCGGTCACCGGCCGACAAAAATGGCTGCGCGATATCCCGGTGGAGCGTAAGCGCCACTTCGGCGATTGGGTTAATCGCGGCGTGTCGTACTGGCGGGATACGAAGGCGAAGCGCGGAACCGCGTGCTCGACGCGCATCATCATGGCCACCGTCGACGCGCGGCTTTTTTCGATCGACACGGCAACGGGCGAGTACTGCTCCGGGTTCGGCAAGGGCGGCGGCGTTGATCTCGTCGAAGGCCTGCGCAACAAACAATCCTTTGGCGATGAATACGAACAGACCTCGCCGCCCGCGGTCATCGCCGATCTGATCGTGGTGGGCTCGGCCATCGCCGACAATTCTTCGACGGTAGGTTCGAGCGGTGAAGTGCGCGCCTTTGACGCGCGCACCGGCGCACTTCGCTGGACCTGGAATCCCGTGCCGCAGGATCCGGCCGATCCGGCGTACGGCACCTGGAAGGGCGAGGCCGCGCATCGCAGCGGCGGCGCCAACACCTGGTCCATCATCGCGGCGGATCCGAAGCGCGACCTGGTATTCCTGCCCACCAGCAGCCCCGCCGTGGATTACTTCGGCGGCACGCGTCTCGGTGACAACCGCTACGCAAACTCCATCGTCGCGCTCAAGGCGTCCACCGGAAAACTCGTCTGGCACTTCCAGACCGTGCATCACGATCTGTGGGACTACGACAACGCAGCACCGCCCGCCCTCATCACGCTTCCCGACGGCCGCGATGCGGTCATCCAGGGGACGAAAACCGCGCAGATCTTCGTGCTGGACCCGGCGACGGGCGTGCCGCTGTTCCCGGTGGAAGAGCGCGCTGTGCCCAAGAGCGATATTCCCGGAGAAGAAACCTCGCCCACGCAGCCCTTTTCCACCGGCATCGCCTCACCGGGCCCCAAGCCGATCACCCGCAAGGACATCTGGGGCGCCACGCCGGCTGAACTCGAAGAATGCGCGAAGCGCTTCGCCGGCATGCGCTACGACGGGCCGTTCACGCCACCTTCGGAGCGAGGTTCGGTGATGTTGCCCGCGCACATCGGCGGCTCGCACTGGGGCGGCGTGAGCTATGACAGCCAGCGCGGCATCCTGGTGGTGCCTAACAACCGGCTGGCCGCGGTCATCACGCTGATCCCGCGCGAAACCTGGAAAGTCATGCGCGAGAAGCTCACGAGCGGCGAGCGCGTTGGCAAGGAATTCACCGACATGCGCGGCACGCCGTATGTCATGCAGCGCGAAGTCTGGCTGTCGCTGACCAAACGTTCGCCGTGCACCGCGCCCCCGTTTGGCACCCTGATGGGCATCAGCCTCAAGGACGGCAATGTGTTGTGGGATGTGCCGCTCGGTACGGGCGAGGGTCTCGACAAGATCGGATTGTCGCCGCTGCCGCCGGGTACGGGCATGGTGAATCTCGGCGGCCCCGTCACGACGGCCGGTGGGCTGGTGTTCATCGGCGCGACCCTGGACGCCTATGTCCGCGCGTTTGATGTCGAGACGGGCTTGGAACTGTGGAAATACAAACTACCCGCCGGCGGCAAGGCAACGCCTTCTACATATCTCGGCGCCGACGGCCGGCAATACGTAGTGATCTCGGCGGGGGGTGACGGCAAGGCCTGGGGCAAGGCGGACTCCGTCATGGCGTTTGCACTACCGAAGGCTCGTCAGTTGGAGGATAGTCAGCGCTGACGACGTCGATTCGCAGAGGGCTCTCGCCATGGCGCAGACGTTCGACATCCGTTTCGCGAGATCCGCGGGTCTGGCGGCGATGCTGGAAGTTCCGGCGAATGGCTTTCGCTGGAGGGGCGGCGGCCTGCTCAGCATCGATGCCCAGGGCATCAGCATCGGAGTCAAACGCGGTCTGCTCGCGTTGTTAGGCAGCAAACGCACGCAACGCATCCCGAGCGAAAACCTGCGCGCCGTCTATCGTGAAGGCGAAGCGCTGCGCGTCGAATTTCAGACCGGGGAAACAGCGCGCGTCGTCTTGCCCTTCTGGGCCGACAGCCGCGAAGCGGCGGAGCAGATCGTCCGATTGCTGCCTACCAGTCAGACGGTGGAGATGGAGCACGTGACCCACTCCACAAAGCCGCGCGCCGACTGGCGTTTGTTATCGTCGTTCGGCCTCGTGCTCGCGGCGATCGCCGCTGGAACCTGGACGGTCTATCAACGCAACAACTTGAACGTGACGGTAGAGCCCGTGTCGATCAGCGATGCGGCGGCGACCGTTGAAAAGCCGGTCCCAACACCAACCACCACACCATCGCCGGCCTCCTCCGCGCAAAATGTCGAGACTTCCGCGAAACCCGCACAGCCCGCGCCGTGGTACGAGGCGCCAGCGATACCGCTCGATCCTTACCGTTCAGCGCAGACGCGTGCGGCGAGACCGGCGTCAGCCATCCCAGCTGAGACAACTGCGTTGCCGGCCTCCACGATTGGCGTGAATAGGCAGAAAGCTGAATCGACTCCGCGCCCGAGGGACGTGCGCGTGACTTCCGAAGGCATCGTTCCCTATGTGCCCGGGATGCCGGAATACGTCGTCGCGCGCAGGCAACTCGACCTCTTTTTGGCCGAAGCCAACACGTTGCGCGGCCACACCTCCCCTGAGAACGGGTGGTGGATGGTGACGGTCCGTATCTACAACAGTCCCGATTTCAAAAATCCCGAGCTCAAACCGCTGCAGGAAATCGAGCTCGCCGTGTCAGGAGCCTGGCGCAGGGCCTATTCCATGCGCGCCAGCGGAGAATTTAGTGCAAGTGCGCCTGCCGAGTTCGAATTTGCCGAGATGCTGGAGGCGCGCGCAAATGAGTTCGTGCAGTAAATCGCGCTTCAGGCCGAGCTGCCCGGCGCCGCCACTTTCTCGCGCATCAAAACGAGCTCTTCCGCCGCGGTGGGATGCAGCGCCACGGTGCTGTCCCACTGCTGCTTGGTAAGCCCCGCCTTCACGGCAACGGCCGCGAGCTGGATCATCTCCGGCGCATCTTCGCCTGCGATGTGTACACCTAACAAAACGCCGGACGTTCCGTTCACCACCAGCTTCATGAGCGTGCGCTCCTGGTTGCCGGCGAGGATGTTGCGCATGGGCCGGAAACTGGTGCGATAGATGTCGACCGCTTCGTGGCTGCGGCGGGCGTCGGCCTCGTTGAGGCCCACCGTACCGATCGGCGGGCGGCCGAACACCGCGCTCGGCACGAAGCTGTGGTCCACAGGCGTGGGGCGCTTGTTGTAGATAGTGTCGGCGAAGGCCTGGCCGTCGCGAATCGCGATCGGCGTGAGATTCATGCGATTGGTCACATCGCCGATGGCATAGATGGATTCCACGGAACTCTGTGAATACTCGTCGACGATCACCGCGCCTGAGTCGTCCAGCTTCACTCCAGCCTGTTCGAGCCCCAGGCCTTGCGTATTCGGATCGCGCCCGATGGCGTACAGCACCGCGTCTGTCTGCACCTTCTCGCCGGTCGAGAGGGTGGCGAGAATGGCGTCGCCCGCCTTCTCGAGTTTTGTCAGCGTCGCTTTCAGCGTGAGCTGCGTGCCGCCGCGCTCCACTTCTATATGCATGTGAGCGCGCAGGTCGTCGTCGAAGCCGCGCAGCAGCTTGTCGCCGCGATGCAGGATGCGGGTCCTGGCCCCAAGCCCGTGAAAGATATTCGCGAACTCCAGCGCCACGTAACCGCCGCCCACGATCAGTATCCGCTCGGGAAATTTCTCGAGCTGAAACGCCTCATTCGAAGTGATGCCGAGCTCGATTCCCGGCAGGCCTTCCGGTAGATAGGGGCGGCCGCCGGTGGCGATCAGGATTCTATCCGCAGTAACTTCGCTGCCGGACTTCTTGAGCCTGACCGTGTGGGCGTCGACAACCTCGGCTCGTTCTTCGAACGCGTTCGCGCCAACCTTGGCGAGGTTGCTGGTGTAGATGCTGGAAAGGCGCGTGACTTCCTTCTGTACGTTGTCGCGCAACGTGGCCCAGTCGAACGTTGACGGGCCGACAGTCCATCCATATCCCGTCGCGTCCGCCAGCATCTGCGAAAACTCCGCGCCGTAAACGAGAAGCTTCTTGGGAACGCAGCCGCGGATCACGCAGGTGCCGCCAATTCGGTATTCCTCGGCCACCGCCGCGCGGGCGCCGGCCAGGGATGCGATGCGAGCCGCCCGAACGCCGCCGGATCCCGCGCCGATCACGAACAGGTCGTAGTCGTATTTCATGGCAGGATACTAGCTGACCGGGAGAGGGAGAGCAGTGGTGAACAACTTCAGGGCCTTCCGTATTCACGAGACCGCAGGGAAAATCTCCGCGCGCTTCGAAGAACTGACACTCGACGTACTCACGCCGGGCGAAGTGGTCATCGAAGTGCACTACTCCGGCATCAACTACAAGGACGCGCTCGCAGCGACCGGCGCCGGGAAGATTCTGCGTCGCTATCCGCTCGTGGGCGGCATCGATCTGGCGGGCGTCGTTG
>DASTTJ010000264.1:0-2221 GCA_035760205.1 Steroidobacteraceae bacterium
GCGGCAAGGATGGCCAGAGCGTGCCGGTCGGAGTCGGCCAGCCGACGCTGAGGATCGACGGGCTGACGGTCGGTGGCACGGGCTGAGCGAGCCTACCCCACCGGTCACGCGTCTCCGGCCCCAGAGGTGATCGACGGGGCCGCGTCCTCCCGCGATGCGTGTCAGTCCACCAGTCGGAAAAGGAAGCAGATTTGAGTATTTATGCCGTCATCGACTTCGAAACCACCGGTATGTCGCCCGCGCTCGGCGCCCGGGCGACCGAAGTCGCGGTCGTACTGGTGGACAATGGCTGCGTGGTCGACCGCTATCAGAGCCTGATGAACGCCGGTGCCTTCATTCCATACGAGATCCAGGCGCTGACCGGTATCACCAACGCCATGAGACGCAGCGCACCGCCGGCCGAGGAGGTCATGCGCGAGGCCGCGGACTTTGTCGGCGCCTACCCGCTGGTTGCCCACAATGCGGCATTCGATCGCAAGTTCTGGAATGCGGAGTTGCAGCGCGTGGGCCGGCGCAGTGCAGCGGATTTCGTCTGTTCGCTGCTGTTGTCGCGTCGCCTCGTCCCCGAGGCCCCCAATCACAAGCTCGCCACCCTGGTCAGCACGCTACGGCTACCGGCCACCGGCCGCTATCACCGCGCCCTGGCCGACGCGGAGGCCACAGCCAATCTGTTCTTGCACCTGAGCCAGACGCTGGCGCAGCGTTTTTGCCTGGCGGGTCTCAGTCTCGAATTGCTGCTTGCCGTGCAACGAACACCGCGCGTCCAGCTGGAGCGCTGTGTCGAGCGCTTTCGCGACCAGCTCGGGGTCGTCGCGGTGTGACGCAGCCCCTGGCGCCCGCAACACGCGCCGGCGCGGCATCACGCGGTGGCGTCATCGCCCCGGTCGCAGCGAAACAGGATGGGGTCGAGGCTGTGGCGCTGTAGCAGCCGATAAAATTCGGTGCGATTGCGTTCTGCGATCCGTGCCGCCTCGGAGACATTGCCCGAGGTCAGGATCAGCAACTGGGTCAGGTAGTCGCGTTCGAAGCGGGTCTTGGCTTCCGCGTAGCTGAAGCGTTTGACCGGTGGTACCCGAAGTGCGCGTTCGACCAGGGCAAGCGGAACCTGCGCGGTCGTGCTCAGGGCGCAGACCTGTTCCACCACGTTCTGCAATTCCCGGACGTTTCCCGGCCAGTCCGCGAGACTCAGCGCCTGCAGTGCCTGGCGCGAAAAACCGCGCAGGCGCTTGCCGTCGCGGCGGCCGATCTCGCTCAGGAAGTGTTCTGCAAGCAACGGGATGTCCTCGCGGCGTTCGTTGAGCGAAGGCAGGGCCAGACTGACCACGTTGATCCGGTAATAGAGATCGTCACGAAACCGGCCACTTGCCAGTGCGGCCATGAGGTCGTGATGGGTTGCCGACAGGATGCGGACATCGACCGCGCGGCTGCAGGTTGCCCCGACTGCGCGGACCGTCCGCTCCTGCAGCACGCGCAGCAGCTTTGCCTGCAGGGCGGGCGGCATATCGCCGATCTCGTCGAGGAATAGTGTGCCGCCGTGGGCGGCTTCGAACAGTCCGGTGTGGGCACTGGTCGCGCCGCTGAACGCACCGCGAACGTGCCCGAAGAGTTCGGATTCCAGCAGATTCTCGGGAATGGCACTGCAGTTGATGGCAATGAAAGGGGCTGCCGCGCGCGGACTCGCCTGATGGATGAAACGCGCCAGGAGCTCTTTGCCGGTTCCGCTTTGACCCTGGATCAGCACGCTCGCGTCACTGCTCGCGAGCAGTCGGGCGTCCTCCAGTAGCGCCTGCATGCATTCGCTCCGGCTGATGATGCCCGGTACGGCAGGCGCCCTGCTGGACGGCGCGTGCGGGGCGGATGGCCGGGTGAGAGGAGGATGGCGCGAGTTCAGGTGTTCGTGCGGTTGTTCGAAGTGCATGGGCCGCGGTCGATGTGCTGTTTCTGGATTGAAAGGCATAACAAAAGAAGTCTAGGCGCCGTGCGGACCGGGTGCGGTAAGCAAGTGCAAGACTATGTTTCACCAGCTGGGGTGTTGCCATTCAACGACAAGCGAAACTCCATTTGCAGCAATGGTTTGCGCGATGTGTTGGGGAACGGCTGTCGTGATATGGCGACGTTCTGGTTGGAATGCGCGTGCGGAATCTGTCGGCCGGAACCGGTTGAACTGGTCAAGCTGCTGTTTCGTAGCAATCTTTTCCGGTATGGCACGCGCTTTGCCAAG
>DASTTJ010000265.1:0-2516 GCA_035760205.1 Steroidobacteraceae bacterium
CGCCACCATGCACCGGTTGCGGCCGATTCTGCTGACCGCCGCGGCAGCCATACTCGGACTCATCCCCATCGTCAGCGAAGTGTTCTGGGGGCCCATGGCCATCGCGATGATGGGTGGTTTGTTCGTCGCGACGGTGCTGACGCTGATTTTCCTGCCGGCGCTCTATGCGAGCTGGTATCGCGTGCCGAGGCCGGCCGCGGTTACTTGACGGTCGCGTTGGCGCCGGACACGTCCTGTTCGGGAAATCCGCATGTGACCGTCTCGATGGCAACCCGGTACTGCTGCGCGAGGTTTGACCAGAGAAAGCGGTCGACGCGCGTGCGCGCCACGGGGCCGTCGCTGAACAGGATTTTCTCGAGAGCCAGTTCGATGTTGTCGATGTCAGTGGGTTCCACGCAGCGGCCTGCGCCGCTGTCGGCCAACAAGTCGTACAGCGCGGCGTCACGCGGCGCCAGTGCGAGGATGGGGCGCCCGGCGGCCATATAGTCATAGATCTTGTACGGCGCGGAATAGGTCATGTGGTCGCTGACCACGGCCAGCAATACGTGCGCGCGCTGCAGCTCGGCGAACAACGAGCTGAACGGAATGCGTGGACGCTCGTCGATGAAAGCCGTGAGACCGGCTTCGGCGATACGCTGTCTTTCGGCGGCGGGCAACGCGCCGTACGTCGTCACGTGGATGGGTCGTTCGCAATGGCGCGCACCCAGCTGTTCTACCGCGCGCAGCAGTGGCACCAGCGAACGGCTGCCGTAAATCTCGCCGGCGTGCACGATTTCGATGGGGCCCGTCGCGGGAGGCGCGACCGTCGCGGGCACTGCGTCGAATCCATTCGGGATCACGAAGTTTTTCGCTGCGGCCGCCTGTGAAAACGACTCCGCGAACCATTCGCCCATGTTGGGCGTGTTGAGCACGCGTGCCGAGCTCCGGCGCACCAGGCGCCCTTCGATGCGCGCTGCCAGCCACTGTGCGATCCAGCCGCGATGCCACTGTGGCCAGTCGTAGGCGCTCCACGGGTCGCGGTAGTCGAGGATCAGCGGCCACTTCAATCGCCGCGCCACGCGCGCGCCGGCGATCAACGCCGCGTGCGGCGGCGAGGTGGCGATGACCACTCCGGCCGGTAGTTTGGCCGCCACGGCGAGCGCCTTGCGCGTGGCCGCGTGTGCCCAGAAATATTCCATGCCTACCGGTGCCAGCAGCCGTCGCAGCAGCGCGTTGGCGATGCGGCGCAGAAGACCCACTCCCTTGAGGGGTACTTCGAAGGGCGCATCGACGCGATGTACGGTCCCGGTGATGGGCAGGGAGGTGTCTTCCCTGCCGTGAGGAGAGTCGGTGATGCCGTTGGTGACGACGTGAACTTCGAACCCCATGCGAGTGAATTCGCGCGTGAGGAAGCTGAAGCGCTTCGCGCCCACCAGCGGGCTCGGTGCGAAGTGATACGCGACGATCAGCAGTGTGGGCCTGGCGGTCATGCTGCTTTCCGGCGAAGGATGGCGCGCATGACATAGCTGTATTCCTCGCGCAGGATGACGCGCGACGCGATGGCGTACACCAGCGCAAACACGGCAAGCGCGCCCAGTGTGCCGGCCGCGGTGCGCGGCAGGTAGATCTGCGCGGCGTACATCGCGGCGATGGCCACCAGTGAAGCCGCAAACGCCAGGCCGAGCTTGCCCCACTGGCAAAGCTGCGACAGCGGCAGGTTGTAGCGCTTGAGCACGCGCGATCCCAGGTAGAAAGACGTCCAGGTCTGCCCGACCACGAGCCCGAGAGTGGGGCCCCACAGACCGAACTTCGGCATCAACGTGACGATGAGCGAGGCATTGATCGCCAGCGCGATGAGATTGGCGTGTGCGAACGAAGCGTTGTCTTCGACGCTTCGTAGCGGCGTCGAAAACTGGAAGCACTGGCGCACCATGAGCAACAGGAAGACCTGGAAGTAGGGTGTGGCGGCCACGTATGCATCCGTGAACAGCAGTCGCACGAACGGCTCGGCCCAGTAGGTGAGCACCAGCCATGCAGGGCAGATGATGGCGAAGATCAGCACCTGCGCGCGCTTCCACAACAGGAAGCCCTGGGCCTTGTCGAGCTTCGAGCGCTTGACCATGTCGGGAAATATCACGTCGGCCAGTGCGCCCTGCACGATGTTCACGAGCGGCACCTGGTAGGCGGCGGTTGTGTAGATAGCCAGCGGCACGGGTCCCATCTGGTTGGCCACGACCACCTTGCCGAAGTCGTTCATCTTGTACATCACCGAGCCGGCGCCGAGCGGCGCTGCCAGCCGCACCTGCTCGCGCATCGCCGGCGCGTCCCAGCGGAACACGATCAGCCCGCGGCGCCGCAGCCAGACGTAGATCCAGAGATTCTTCAGCGCCTCGGCGCACACGAGGGTCACGAAGATCAGCTCGACGTCGTGCAGCCAGTAGGTCGCGGCGAGCAGCGTGGCGATGCGCCACGCAGTGATCGCGAGCGTGTAGCCCATGACCTGGAACGATTGCCGGTGCGCGAGCCAGTACGACACC
>DASTTJ010000266.1:0-7870 GCA_035760205.1 Steroidobacteraceae bacterium
CGCGGTCAAGGACTCGATTTCGACCACCGCGCCCGCCGAGCGGCGCGCCGCCCAGCCCGGCTGATCGAGCAGCGCGGCATTGATGAGCAGCGTGTTGCCGCGCCTCACCCACTGATCGAGCGCGCTGAGTTCGTCGCTGCGAAACACCTCCACGGACGGCAATGAGAGCACCAGCAGGTTGCCGCGCGGCGGCACGTCCAGGTCCTTCAGCGCCCCGTACCGGTCGCGCAGCGAACGCACCTTTACACCGGAACGCTGCAGCCATTCGTACAGCGCGGCATAACCATTGCCGCGCCGCTCGGCCGTCGTGGGCCGGGCGATATTGGCATCGGGATCGAGCGACGGCTCTGGCCGCAACCACAATCCGTAGAACGCCACGAGCGCGGCCAGCGCCAGCAGGAATGCGATGCCGCGTTCACGCATCAGCGTTTGCCCTGCCGCGCCAATTTCTCGAGCAGCGCCCGGGCTGCAACCACGGTTCCCTCAATGACGTCGTCGGGCGGTGGGCTGCCGCCGTAGCGCACGACGTCGGCGGTGGCGGCCACGCGGCGCAACTCTTCGCGCTCGTCAGCCTCATCGAGCCGGGCGCGCTGCGCAATTGCCGTCGCGGTAAGCCCCTCGGCGGCCGGGAGCCGCCGGGCGCGCGTCAGCGCCTCACCTAACAACCGCAGCAACATCCCGGGGCGTTCGGCGAGCGGCGCCTTGGCCACATCCGCGAGCAACACGCGGCGGCGCCAGTCTGCAACCGGATTCACGCGCGCCGATGCGCGTCGCGCGCCGCCCACCAGCCCGGCGGCGCGTAGTTCGGACCCGATGACGAACAGCATCAGCACGCCGACCATGAAATAGCCGGTATAGGTGATGAATTGGGCGACGCCCTCACTGGTCTTGAATTGCCGGGCGATCCGCTCGATCCATCCCGTGTCATCGTCTTCCTTGCGATTCTCGAGCTTGTCCTTGAGCCAGCGCTTGAAGCGTTCCCAGCGTGTGGCGCCCTGCTGACCTTTGTCCCCGAGTTCGGCGAGTACGGTATCCAGTCGTTCGCGGCTGGGCGCCGCGCGTCGCGAAGAGCCCGCGCCGGATTGCCGCACGAGTTCCTCCAACGCGCGCAGGCTTTCTGCGGTGATTTCCTCGCGCCGATCGCGCAAAGTCTTCGGCAGCAATTCGCGCCAGGGCGCATTGGCCAGCGCCGGGAGCAGCTCCGGGCATCGCTTCTGAATTCTTTCGATGCCGACGTCGACCCTCGGATCGAGCCGCGCACGGCAGGCTTCCACCGTGCGCAGCGCCGCGTCGTCGGCGCACAGCGCGGCGCCCGATGCCAGCAGCCCTAACAACCCGAGCCAGCGGGTCACGGCTTGACCCCTCGCCGTTCCTGGTCGCGCAGCTTCAGGTCCTGGTAGGCGACGATGAGCACCGCCAGCACGAAAGGCACGCCGAAGGCGCCGAGCACCAGGTAGAAGATCGAGGCGATGGTGGCGACCAGGAACAGATCGACGCGACCGAACAGCGGCGACAGCATGGCCGCGACCGTCACCGGCAGCAGGGTGAACGCCATGAGCATGAGGCCCGTGGTGAGAATCGCGCCAACCGGCCGCCAGGAGCGCCGGAACGATACGCGCAATGCCTGCGCAATCGCGGCAAACGGACCCAGTCCGTCACACCAGAACGCCGGCAATGCCACCACGAACAGAGCCACGGGCCACACCAGCGGGACCGCAACGAAAATCACTGCCTCGGCGGGAAGGCTGAACATCAACACCGGTGCCAGGAGCAACAGCAGCATCGGATAGGCAAATGCAAACAGCGTGGCGAGCGCCGCCGTCGGCAATCGTTTGAGGGCAATGGCGAGTTCGCGGCGAAAACGCGGCCGCAACCCTTGCGCTACCGCGGTGAGCCGCAAGGTGATGACGCCGAGCAGCGCGACGCTCGACAGGAAGATCGTTGCATACGCGAGCAGCCTCACGTACGGGATATCGAAGGCGCGCTTGCCCGCGGGCGAGACGATGAACGTTGAATAGAGAGTCGGCAGCTCGAGCACCAGCACCGCGAGGCCGGAATATGGCAGGCAGCGGAAGATGCCGGCGCGAAACAGGCGATAGGCCGCGTCGAGCACTTCCGCCGTCATGAGCGGGCGCGCCGGTGACAACTGCCCGGCGGCCTCTGCATATTGCGCGCGGTACATGCACGGCATGATACCGATGCCGGCCTCAAGTCGTGCATCATCGCTGCCCCATGCCCGACCTGTCCGACAGCGAACGTCTCCTGGCGAGCGCCGCACGCACCATCGACCGCCGCGACGCGGAAATCCTGCTCGCCCACTGCTGGGGCATGACCCGATCGCTGCTGCTGGCCAGCAGCGGCGAACCCGTCCCCACGGAGGTTGCCGCTTGCTTCGAGGAAGCGCGCCGGCAGCGCTCCACCGGCGTTCCCGTCGCCTATCTTCTGGGCCGGCGCGAATTCTGGTCGCTGGATTTCGCGGTGAACGCCGCGGTGCTGGTGCCTCGTCCGGAAACCGAGCTGTTAGTGCAGCGCGTCCTGCAGCTCCTGGTCACGGCCGCTGCGGACGTTGCCGATCTCGGCACCGGCTCCGGCGCCATCGCCATTGCGATTGCACATGAGCGCCCGAACTGGCGCGTACTGGGAACGGATGCGTCCTCCGAGGCACTCTCGGTCGCGAGGGGCAATGGCCAGCGGCTGGCCGGCGGGCGGGTCGAGTGGGCACTGGGGAACTGGTACGCCGCGCTCGGGGACCGCCGTTTCGATCTCCTCGTCAGCAATCCACCGTATGTCGCTGCTGATGACCCCGTGCTTGGCGAAGACGGCCTGCGCCACGAACCCCGCGCCGCGCTGACACCCGGAGGCGACGGATTCGCGGATTTGAGCACTCTTATTAATGGGGCCCCCGGCCATCTGCATCGCGGCGGCTGGCTGGTGCTCGAACATGGCAGCGCACAAGGAGATCCGGTGCGTTCGCTGCTTGTGGCCCGTGGCTTCACTCACGTAACCTCGCACCGCGATCTCGCCGGCCACGAGCGCGTCACCGAAGGTTACTGGCCAGGGTAATAAATCGTGTCATTAGTGTTTGAAACCACGCTCGGCAATTTCGAAGTCGAGCTGTTCGAGAAAGAAGCTCCGATTTCCGCCAAGAACTTCCTGGAGTACGTCGACGACGGATTCTTCGACGGCGTCGTTTTCCACCGCGTCATTCCAGGCTTCATGATCCAGGGCGGCGGTTTCGAGCCGGGCATGAAGCAGAAGAAGGTCAAGGCGCCGATCAAGAACGAAGCCACCAACGGCCTCAAGAATTCGCGTGGCACACTTGCCATGGCGCGCACCAATGACATCAACAGCGCCACCGCGCAGTTCTTTGTCAACCTGGTCGACAACGAGTTCCTCGATCACTCGGGCCCGGGCAACTACGGCTACGCGGTATTCGGCAAAGTCACTTCCGGCCTCGACGTGATCGACAAGATCGCCAAGGTGGCAACCACGACCCGCTCCGGCCACCAGAACGTGCCCGCCGCGGACGTGACGATCACCAAGGCTTCCAGAAAAGTGTGAAGAAGAGCTTCGGGCGGCGGCTGGTCCGGTGGACTCTCATCGGGCTCGCCGCCGCCTTTCTCATGACAGCGCTGCCGGTGGTGGCCATGCGCTGGCTGGACCCGTGGTACAGCGCTTTCATGCTCGGCGCGACGCTCGACGCCAGCCGTACCGGCAAGACTAACTACCAGACCGACTATCGCTGGGTGGATCTGGAGCAGATATCGCCGCACGCCGCGGTGGCCGTGATCGCTGCCGAAGATCAATTTTTTCCGTTTCACATGGGATTCGATTTCAAGTCGATCCGCGACGCTGTGCGTTCGAACGAGGCGCAGTCGAAAAAGCGGCGAGCTCGCGTACGAGGCGCCAGCACCATCAGCCAGCAGGTGGCCAAGAACCTGTTCCTGTGGTCGGGCAGAAGTTATGTGCGCAAGGGCCTCGAGGCGTATTTCACGCTGCTCATCGAGCTCACCTGGCCCAAGGAGCGCATCCTCGAGGTGTACCTGAACGTCGCCCAATTCGGCGTTGGCATCTACGGCGTCGAAGCCGCGGCGCAGCGGTTCTATCGCATGCCCGCCGCGCGCCTCGGGCGCTACGAGAGCGCCACGCTCGCCGCCGTGCTTCCCAATCCGCTCACCTTCAAGGTGCAGGCGCCTTCTAACTATGTAACGAAGCGCCGCGACTGGATCCTGGCGCAGATGCGCGGGCTCGGCGGGCCGCGATACCTGAATGAGCTCGAAAATCCGACCGCCCCGCCCCGGGCGCCCGGTTCCCGGAAGTCCCCGCGGGGCTAACTGCCCAGAGATATTTCTGGCTTCCGAAGTCTCCCCGGGATTACGCTATCGGCAGATCGCCGACGGCGGTCTCCAAAGGGAGAATAACAATGAACGAGAATCCGTACGAGCCGGCGAGCCCGGCTGCACCCGCCCCGGCGCCGAGCCAACCCCGAGTACTGCTGCCATTCGAATTCCGCGGCAGCGGCAGCGAGTACTTCCGCATCTGGATAGTCAACCTGCTGCTGACCATCGTCACGCTCGGAATCTATTCGGCGTGGGCCAAGGTACGACGACTGCGCTATTTCTACGGCAACACGTTCGTCGACGGGCAATCGTTCGACTACCACGGACAGCCCCTCGCCATCCTCAAAGGAAGGCTCATAGTGGTGGCCGGATACGTGGTGTTCATCATCGCGTCAAAGATGTTCCCGATAGGGGCGGGCTTGATCGCCATCCTGCTCGCGTTCTTCGGCGTACCGTGGATCATCATGCGGTCACGCAAGTTCCAGCTGCGCATGACTTCCTACCGCAACCTGCGCTTCAACTTTGACGGCACCTTCGGCGGTGCCATGTCGGCGTTCATCGGCTGGTACTTCCTCGCCGTGCTCACGCTCGGCATCCTGTTCCCGGTCTGGGTCCGCAAGCGCGTGCAGTATTCGCTCGACAATGCCTCGTACGGAAACCAGAACTTCTCTTTCCTCACCGGCAACGGCACGTACTACAAGTTCTGTCTCATCACGTTCTTCCTGGGACTGGCCGTTTATCTTGGAGTTTTCCTGACGCTCCTGGGTCTGCCCGGCATGAGGGAAGTGATGTTTCCTGGCGAGGGGTCTGCGACGGGCGTTGAAATCATGGCCACCGCCGGCCTCATGGGCGCGGTTCTCGTGATCGGCGGCATCATTGCCCTGCTCGGCATCGCCGGTTACTACCAGGCATCGTTTGCCAATGCGGCGTTCGGCGGCATCATGGCCGGGTCGCAATTCGTGCGTTCCAATCTTCGCGCCTGGCCGCTCATCGGCATCTATGTGACGAACCTGTTCGCGATCATCTTCACGCTCGGGCTGTACTACCCCTGGGCCAAGGTTCGGCAGTTGCGCTACCAGCTCGACAATACGGCGATCGACTCCGACGGCAATCTCGCGGCGTTCACCGCGGCCTCCGGTGAGGGAATCGACGCGGTCGGCGAGGAAGTAGGCGACTTCTTCGACGTGGACTTCGGTATCTAACTTGATCGCCGGCCGGTATTTCGACGGGCGGAGCGCGGCGGGCGTCGATGCCAGCCTCAACTTTGGCGCCGACGGCAAAGTGCATCTGCACGGCGCCGTCATACCCATCGCGTTTCCGCTCGCCGAAGTCCAGGTATCCGAGCGCGTGGGCAACATCACGCGCCGCATCACCTTGCCGAATGGCGGCGTGTTCGAGACGCACGACAACGACGCGGTCGACCAGGCGCTGGAATTGGCCGGCATACAGCGGGGATCGGCGCTGGTCCACTGGCTCGAGAGCCGCTGGCACATCGCAGTCGCCTCACTCGCCGCCGTGGTGCTGGTGTCCGTCGCGTTCGTGCACTGGGGCGTTCCCGCCGTCGCGAACTGGGCGGCCGACGTCATGCCCGCGAACGTCGACCGCTCCATCGGCGCTGGCACGCTCGACGTTCTCGACCGCGTTGCATTCCGTCCCTCCGATCTGCCGAATGAGCGCCAGCAGGAACTGCGCAAGCGCTTCATCGACATGACCCAGCCGCTAGACGATGGCCATGAATACCAGCTCGAGTTCCGGCATGGCGGATTGATCGGCGCGAATGCGTTCGCGCTGCCCTCGGGCATCATCGTCATGACCGACGAACTGGTGGAGTTGTCCAGAAGAGACGACGAACTGGTCTCGGTGCTCGCCCACGAAGTCGGCCACGTGCGCGGCCGCCATGCATTGCGGCAGATGCTGCAGGCGGCGGGTATCTCCACGCTCGCCTTCGCGTTGTTAGGAGACGTGAGCTCCATCTCAGGTGTGTTGGCCGCGGCGCCGGCGCTCCTGCAGGCCAAGTATTCCCGCGACTTCGAGCGCGAGGCTGACTCTTTCGCCAAGCTATGGCTGCGCGAGCACGGGATTGCGGAGTCGAATTTCGACGCCATCCTGTGCCGCATGAGCGCTACGGACGGGAAAGTGCAGGACGAAGACAACTTCGACTTCTTTGCATCGCACCCCTCCACCACCGAGCGGGTGAGATGCACAAAGGAAGCGGACGCAGAAAAAGATGGAGCGGCAGCAGAAGTCGAGGCATCAACAGCCTCTCCAACTGATTAATGTTTGCCCGCGTCATCGTCGCGCTGCTGATGACATCGGTCGCCTGCCTCCTCGTGGGTTGCGGAACGTCTATCTACAACCTGAAGATTCCGCTGGGTGAGAATTCGGCGGCAGTCGCAGACTCACCGCGCGTCAGCATCGACGATGTGCGACCCAGAACGGACCGCATACCGCACCGGGCGAAGGACGTCGTGAGCTGTGAACGCTGGTTCGGTGATGATACGTTCCTGCCGTCGAAACTCGTCTATTTGGACAAGCGAGTTGCGGAACGCACCGCCTTCAACATGAATGTTCACATCCGGCTGACCCGCTTCTACGTAATCGAATACTGCGAGCAATCGGTCAGCGGAAATGCGACCGCCTCGGCCCGAACGGCGGGCGGCTTGATTCCACAATTCACGCCGGCGCCCATTAACGGCGACACAGTAGTCTTGCGCCTGGCCGGCGAGATTAATGGAATGCCTTTCGATGAATCGCGACGGTTCGACTACGGAACGTTATATAAATTCTCGCAGCCACCCTCCGCCAATCCCACCTATCGCGCGCTGCTGCGATCCAAGCTGGAAGAGATCGTTGATGCGATGGTGAACAAAGTGTGGCGCACCGAGTCAATGCAGCGAGGTAAGGCGACCCATTGATTCTCGTGGCGCACCTCCGGCTACCCTCATCGAAGACTCAGTTGATCGTGTCGCTGCCCCGCGGCGCCGTCCCGTCGAACAGGTGCTCGACGTCGATCGCATCGAAGCGATACGGCTTCTGACAAAACTCGCAGGTGACGGTGCACGCGCCCTGCTCTTCGATGACCGAACGCACTTCGTCCACGCCCAGGGAACGCAGTACGTTGGCGACGCGATCTCGCGAGCAACGGCATTCGAATTTCACGTCGTGACCCGAGAACACCCGCACCTCATCGACGCCGAACATGTCGACCAGCCGTTGTTCCACGTCGTCTTCCAGCAACTGGCCGTGCGTGAGCCCGGACATGGCTTCATCGGCTTTTTGCCAGGCGGATTCGAGCGCCGCCTCATCCAGCTGTTCCTGCGTGCCGCCAGCGCCGGGAATCCGCTGCACCAGCATGCCCGCCACCACGCCTGCACTGGCGGCGAGCAGCACCCGCGTCGGCAATTGCTCCGACTGCCGAAAATAGGCTTCCAGCGATTCCGCCAGTGAATTGCCGGTGATGGGCACGACGCCCTGGTAGCTCGATGCGCGATCGGCGGCTTCGACCGTGACGACGATCTGCCCTTCGCCCG
>DASTTJ010000267.1:0-4566 GCA_035760205.1 Steroidobacteraceae bacterium
GGCCGGGTCATGCGGATTGACAGCGTACTCAGCCGCCTCCCCGCTTCAATCGGACTCTTCGCCGCCCTTTCTCCCACCCACACCAAAATGACTTCGCGCAAAGGCGGCAGCCCAAATCTGGCGCTGCCCCACCGATCGAAAAGCCCGGCTGTAGCCGAGATCATCTCCTGTGCGTGGGCGCTCGCTGGCGCGCGACCGCGCCCTCAAACCCAATCCCCATCTACCGAGCCACTGCAGCCTTGCGCGCCGCCTCAAACTCATCACCCGGATTCCACGTGGGCAAAGCATCTGCCTGCGCCACGAGCCAACCCGCGTAAAAGCCGATAGACGCATCTTCGATCATGCCGTCGAATATCCAGGTATCGTCGATTTCATCGCTCGGCTGGTGGTACGTGTGTTCTTCCCATTCTTCCGCCTGCGCGCGGCCCCAGCCCGCCGGCTTCCCGATGTAGTCGGTGCCATTGTCGAAATACAGCGCCGGCACGCCGATCTTCGCGAAGTTGAACTGGTCCGAACGATAGAAGTAGCCGCGATCCGGAAATTGATCCGGCACCAGCACGCGCCCCTGGCTTTCGAGGACAGCCTTCGCGATCGCATCGAGCGAGGACTTGCCGTAACCGATCAGCGTGAGATCCTTCGTGCGGCCGCGATAGTCGCCGCCGTCATAGTTGATGTTGGCGGCAATCTTGCCCGGCGCGAACGTGGGATGCAGCGAATAGTACTTGCTGCCTAACAACCCCTGTTCTTCAGCCGCCACGAACAGCATAAGCACCGAGCGGCGAGGACGCTCGGGCAACGCCGCCATGGCACGAGCGATGGCCAGCACCTGGGCGCACCCCGCGGCATTGTCCTCGGCGCCGTTGTAGATCTTGTCGCCCGTCGCGTCCGGCTCGCCGATGCCGAAATGGTCGTGATGCGCGGTGAACACGACGACCTGCTCCTTGAGCTTGGGATCGCTGCCCGGCAGCACTCCCGCGACGTTCGCGGTGCTCACGCGCGACACCTTGTTGTCGAACTGGATGGAAGTCTTGAGCGCCAGCGGAACCGGCTTGAAGCTGCGCTTCTTCGCCGCCGCGACCAGCTTGTCGAGGTCCTGGCCGCCCGCTTTCACCAGGCGACGCGCGGCATCTTCCGTGGCCCAGCCTTTGAGCTGAATCCGGGGTTCGCCCTCGGCCGGCAGCTCGAACTGCTCACCGCCCCAGGAGGATTGCACCACCTGCCAGGGATAACCGGCCGACGGTGTGGTGTGAACAATGATGACGCCCGCGGCGCCGTGCCTGGCGGCGCTTTCGTACTTGTATGTCCAGCGGCCGTAATACAGGCGTGTCGGGCCTGCAAACAACTTCGGATCCCAGTCCGGATCGTTGTTGAGCATGACCAGGACCTTGCCTTTGACGTCGACGCCCTTGAAGTCGTCCCACTGGTATTCGGGTGCTTCGATGCCGTAGCCGACGAACACGAGCTCCGCGTCAGTGATCGCGGCCGTCGGCGTCTGCACGCCCGAGCTCGCGATGTAGTCCGTGGATAGTTTGAGGTCGACGTTGCCGGCCTTGCCCTTGAATGACAACACTGCAGGGAGCTGCGCCGTGGTTCCTACCACGTCCACCGTCTGTTCCCAGCCGCCCTTCTCGCCGCCCGGTAGATAGCCCAGCGACTGCAATTCCGCGGCGAGGTACAGGCGCGCCAGCGTGTCGCCGCGGGTGGCCGGGCCACGCCCTTCGAGCGCGTCGGCAGCCAGGAAACGGATCGGCCCCTCGAGCGCGCCGGCGGTGATCTGCGCCTTGGCGACGTTCTCGACGTTCGTGGGGATGTCGTGCGGACCGGCCATCGCAAGACACGGGACGAGGAGCAGGGCAGCGCGCAAGGTTGCGCGCGTGGTTTGTTGAGCGGTCATGGGCGATACCTTCGCGGGTAGAGGATTCGAGGCGCGTCCCGATTTGCTAGCAAATCAGGAATGTCCCCATTTAGTGGTTGGCTTTGATGGCGCCCATGCCGTCGAGGAACGCCAGGAGCTCGGCGGTCTTCTCACGCATCAGCGATTCGCTGCCACGCGACTCGACATTGAGCCGAACCAGCGGCTCGGTGTTGGAAGCGCGCACGTTGAAGCGCCAGTCGGCGTGATCCACCGACAGTCCATCGGTGTGGTCGATGATGGCGCCCTTGCCGAATCTGGCTTCCGCTTCCACCAGGACCTTCTTCGCATCCGGCAGCTTGCGGTTGATCTCGCCGCTCGACGGAAACGCCTTGATGCGCTGCGCGACCAGCTCATCGAGCGACTTGCCCGATTCACACACCCGCTCCAGCACCAGCAGCCAGGGGATCATGCCGCTGTCGCAGTATGAAAAATCCCGGAAATAGTGGTGCGCGCTCATCTCGCCGCCGTAGGCGCCATCCACTTCGCGCATCTTCTGTTTGATGAAAGCGTGACCCGACTTGCTCATGACCGGCACGCCGCCGAGGCGCGTCACGGTGTCGATGGTGTTCCAGGTCAAGCGCGGGTCGTAGACGATCCGCGCTCCGGGTTGTTTGGCGAGGAAAGCCTCGGCTAACAACCCGACGATGTAATAACCCTCGATGAATGAACCCTTGGAGTCGTAGAAGAAGCAGCGGTCGTAGTCCCCGTCCCAGGCAATGCCCACATCGGCGCCCGATTTCTTCAGCGCCTCGAGAGTGGGCCCACGGTTTTCCTCCAGCATGGGATTGGGCACGCCCTGGGGAAAATCGCCATTCGGCTCGTGGCGAACCTTGATGAACTCGAATGGCAGGTGCGGCTCGAGTTTGTCGACCGCGAGGCCCGCGCCGCCGTTGCCGGCGTCCACCACCACCTTGAGCTTGCGCAGGTGCTTGAGGTTGACGTAGCCAAGCAGGTGTTCGATGTACTTGTCCGAGGTCTCGAGCATCGAGACTTTGCCGCGCACGGCTGCGACAGGCGGGATCTTGCCGCTCTCAATCATCGCCGCGATGTCCTTGAGACCCGAGTCCGACCCGATTGGCTTGCTCTGCTCGCGCACCAGCTTGAGACCGTTGTAGTCCGGCGGATTGTGGCTGGCGGTGACCATGATGCCGCCGTCGAGTTTCCAGGCAAACGTGGCGAAGTACACGCCCTCGGTTCCGCACAAGCCGATGTCGAGCACATCGACGCCAGCGTCGGTGAGTCCGCGAATGAGCTCGGTGGCGAACTGGTCGCTGGTGAGACGGATGTCACGGCCCACGCAAACGCGCTTCGGCTTCACGAACGCGGCGTAGGCGCGGCCGACCTGGTAGACCAGCTCGGGGTTGAGCTCGTCAGGAATGCGGCCACGGATGTCGTAGGCCTTGAAAGCGGACAGGTTCATCACTTATGTCTTTCCTTTCGGATCTCTAACTACAGCGGGCACCTCGGGCGCCGCGTGCGCAACATGTTCCATACGGCCCGCCGCCTTGATGCGGGCCACCAGCTTCTTCACGTCCTGCACCTTGGACTTCGGCGCCACCAGCACCGCGTCGGCGGTTTCGACGATGACCATGTCATGCAATCCCAATGCCGCCACCAGGCGGCTGTCGGCGTGTACGTAACAGCCGTCGGCGTCTTCCAGCAGGACGTCGCCGCGGATCACGTTGCCACGGGGGTCGGCTGGCAGCACTTCGTGCAGCGCCGCCCAGGAACCCACGTCGTTCCACCCGGCGTCGAGCGGCACCATGACTGCATCGCGGGTTTTTTCCATCACCGCGTAGTCGACCGAGTCGCTGCGGCAAGCAGCGAACACTGCTTCATCGACGCGCGTGAAGTCTTTCTCGCGCACCGCCGTGGCGCTGGCGCGCGCGCACACGTCGGCGATGTCTGGCGCGTGTGCCGCGAGTTCCTCGAGAAATCGCGTGGCGCCAAACATGAACATGCCCGAATTCCAGAAGTAGTCGCCCGACGCGATGAATTCCCGCGCGCGCGCTTCATTGGGCTTTTCCACGAACTGCGCGATCGGCGCGACCGCCCCGCTTCCGGCGCCGCGGCGGATGTAGCCGTAGCCGGTTTCGGGCGTGTGCGCCACGATGCCGAAGGCCACCAGCTTGCCGGCCGCGGCCGCCGGTATGGCCGTGCGGATCGACGCCTGGAATGCCGCGAGGTCGCGCAATACGTGATCGGCGGGCAGCACCAGTATCAGCGCGTCTTCACCCCCGAGCAGGCGCGCCGCGTGGGCCGCCAATGCGATGGCCGGCGCAGTGTTCCGGCCCACGGGTTCTAACAAGATGCCCGCGGGCGGCATGCCCATCTCGCGCAGTTGTTCGGCAACCAGGAACCGGTGCGATTCGTTGCACACGACCAGTGGCGGGGTCGTGTCCGGAAAGCCCGCGAGCCGCGCGGCCGTCTCCTGAATCATGGTGCGCTCGCCTGTCAGCGCCAACAGTTGCTTGGGCAGGAGCTCGCGCGACAAGGGCCAGAGGCGAGTGCCCGAACCACCGGAAAGAATCACTGGGACGAGTTTCATCGGGCGGGAATGGTACGCGGTTTATAAGAGTGGGTCATAAATACACGAGTCTCGTGTTATTATTCGCGTCATGAAAAACATCACGATCACCCTCGATACCGAG
>DASTTJ010000268.1:0-13821 GCA_035760205.1 Steroidobacteraceae bacterium
CGATTTCGAAGTTGTCACGCACGTGCGCAGCGGCCTGCGTGGTCACCGGCGCGTTGGGCGTGATCTGCTTGACGCCCTGAATGGAGAGCACGGCTTCGTGCTGAGTGCTCGTGAGTGTCGCTTCCACGGCATCGATGACGCCGAGTCTGGAAACGACATCGCCACCGGCGGCCTTCACGGCCCGGGCGGCGTTATCAGTGCTGTCGGCTTCGACGATGTAGCTGTGTTTCTGCCCCGCGCCGGCGACGACGTTGCCCTTGCGTGTGCCCGTGCCCGAACTGGCGGCAGAGCACGACACCAACGCAACCATCGCGGCCGCTCCTAAAATGCGAGCGGAAAGTTCCAGACACTTGTACATCAACGCCTCTTCGGTGGCCCCAGTCTGCTTTTGCAGACAGCGCCATTAGAGGCGGGAACGGCAACTTCGCAGCGTGCGTGTGTGACGCGGCTCTCGCGAAAAGTGTGAACGTCGTCTGATAAGGACCGGTTAAATCCGTGCGCTATGTCAACGTATGGAGGCGCGTTGAACAGAAGCTGGCGCTTCCTTGCCCGCGGGCAATATTTTGTCTAACAAGTGGGCGAGCGGAGTCGCTGCACAGAAAAGGTGGCCCTGGCCCTCGTGGCACTGTTCGGCGATGAGGAATTGTGCCTGTGCTTCGGTTTCGATGCCTTCGGCGACGATACGCAGGCCGAATGCATGCCCGAGCGCGATGGCGGCGCGACACACCGCACGTGCCTCGTGATCGTGGCCGACTTCCTCGACGAAGGAGCGGTCGATCATGATGCCGTCGAGCGGGGAGCTGCGCAGCTTGCCGAGTGAAATGTAGCCAGTGCCGAAGTCATCGATGAGTACGCGCACGCCCTGGCCGCGAAGCTGGTGCAAAGCCGCAAGTCCGGTGCGCCCCGTCGACAACATCTGCTCGGTGATTTCCAGATCGAGCTGCGAGGGTTCGATGCCCGCCTCGCGCGCGGAATTGGCAACGTCTTCGGCAAGGCTTTCCGCGGACAGGTACTGGCGACCCACGTTCACCGAGACGCGCAACGCAGGGTAACCGCGCTCGGCCAGCACCGCGAGGTCACGACAGGCGCGGCGCAGAACCCAGCGGCCGAGCTGCACGGACAGGCCGGAGAGCTCGGCGATGGGCAGGAATTCTGAAGTGGGCACCAGGCCGCGGATCTTGTGCGGCCAGCGCAGAAACGCTTCGACCGCGATGATTTCGCGCGTGGACAGCAACAGCCGTGGTTGATAGTGCAGTTCGAGTTCGTCTTTCTGGATGGCCTGGCTGAGTTCCTGGCTCCAGTCGAGTCGTGTGAGCGAAGCGAGCCTGAGGGTGTCGGAATAGAAGGTGACCGGCCGCTCTTCGCCCTGGCGACGCCCGGAGTCGAGTGTCGTGAGTGCTCGTTCGATGAGCTCGATGGCACGATCGCCGTCGGTGCCCGAGAGCGTCACGCCGGCCTGAGGCGCGAGCTGAAAAATCTGCCCGTCGAGATCGACCGGGTGCTGCAGGGCCTTGACGATGCCTTCCACGGCGGCGTCCGCGTCGGCGCGCGAACGGATGTCGGTGAGCACGACTCCGATGACGTCATCGGATACGCGCGCGATGCGCGGCAGGCTGGTGCGCGCCTCGGGAAGCGACTCGGAAATCACTTTCGCCGCGGTCTCGAGCAAGCGATTGGCGAGCCCGGAGTCGAACACACGTTGATAGGTGACGTAGCCACCGATGTGAATGAGGGCGACACCCACGGTGTCTTCGCGCAGCGCGGCCATGTCGAGCGCCATGCGCAGGGATTTTTCGAAACCATCGCGATGCGGCAGCATGGCGCTGGTGCTCTGCGGATACAGGCCGGAGTCGTTGGCGGTGGCGCCCTCACCAAGATCGCGGCAGACCACCAGCACGCGGTCGAAACCCTGCACCTGGAAGCGCATCTCGAGCTTGAGATCGCCGTCCTGATAACGCTGCTGCGCGGGTTTGCGGGTCTTGAGGATTCTGCGCACCGTCTGCAACACGTGCGAGGCCACGGACTCGGGCCACAGCGTATCGAGGGTACGGCCGGGAATTTCCTCTTCCTGGGCATTGAGGCCACGCACCGCGTGTCCGCCGACGCAGGACAGGATCACACCATCGCGCCGCACGATCAGCGCGAGGTCGGGAAGTGACCGGGCCAGTGCATCTCGAATATCGCTGTCCATGATCTTTCTCTCGTTCGCGGCGTCAGCGTGCCTCACGCAGTACGCGCAATGCATTCACGGTGTCGTCGCTGCCGCGCGTCGAACTGTGCTCGATGATGACACCATTGGCGATCAGGCCATCGACATTCGCCTCGACTGCCGAGATCACGGTCTGCAGCGTCGCGACGTGTTCGGTGCCGAACCAGCCGCGCCACGCGTTGCGGCCGCGCTTGGCGCGATACAACGCGAGGTCGGCGATCTTGATGGCGTGTTCCCAGCTCACTGCCTCAGGGTTTCCCGGTACAAATGGCAGACAGGTGAGGCCGATGGAGCAACTGGTGCGCACCACGGCGCCGCGAGGCAGGACACACTTCATCTTCGCGATGCGTTCGCGGACGCGTTCGGCGAGCATGCAGGCGTGTTCGACGTGCTGCGCCTGTGCCACGACGACGAATTCGTCGCCCCCCCAGCGCGCCAGTACGTCGTCCGGGCGGATGGCCTGGCGCAGGGTCTTGGCGATCTCCACGATGACTTCATCGCCGGCGGCATGACCGTGCTGGTCGTTGATGGGCTTCAGCGCATCGAGATCGATGATCATGATCGCGAGGCCTGAATTTCCTTTGCGATCGGCGATCAGTTTCGGAAACTGCTGCATGAGATAGCGGCGGTTCGCCAGTCCCGTAAGCGGATCGCTGAGGCTTGCCATCTCGAGGCGGCGGTTCGCGTCCTCGAGCTCGCGATTGCGCTGGGCCAGTTCATAGGTGCGGTCGCTCACCTGCTGTTCCAGCTCGAGGCGGTACATGGCCGCACGCGCGATGCGCCGTTGCTGCGCGTACCAGACCGCGAGCAGCATGAACACGGCGATCATCGCGTAGGCCAGGAAGGCGAACGGCGACAGCCACGGCGAAGGCGCCACATCGATCGGCAGCGCCAGATCCTGCGTGCTCCACACACCGTCGCTGTTGCTGGCGCGGACGCGGAAGACGTATCGCCCACCCGGCAGGTTTGTATAGGTCGCGGCCCGGCGTTCATCCGCGCGCACCCAATCGCTGTCGAAGCCGTCAAGCTTGTACTCGTAGCGGTTCGCGAGCGGATCAGCGAAATCCAGCGCCGCGAACTTCAGCGTGACGACGTCTTCGTTATGCCCGAGCCCGAGGCGTTCGATGCGCTCCTCGGGCACGCCGACGATGCCCGGGGAATTGAGCTTGAGAAATTGCGTGAGCACCACGCGCGGCGGACGCTCGTTGAATTCGAGGACTTCCGGATAGAACGAGTTGAATCCCGCTGCGCCGCCGAAAAAGAGTTTGCCGCTGCGGTCGCGATAGTGAGCGCCGAAATTGAATTCTTCGGCCTGCAAGCCATGCAGCCGGTGAAAACGATGGACGACCTGGGTCTTGGGATCCAGGCGCGCGAGGCCGAAGTTGGTGCTGATCCAGATATTGCCGGTGCCATCGGCGCGCAGGCCGTAGACCGTATTGTTGGGAAGCCCCTGCGCCTCGGACAGGTTTTCGAATCGCAGCCCGTGCGGCGCTTCGGCGGGATTGAGCACCCGGTCCAGACCGCCCCCGCGCGTGCCGATCCAGACGCCACCGGTGTCGTCGACCAGGATCGAATAGATAGTGTCGGCGCTGATCGTATCCAGCTGCTTGGCGTCGCGCTTGTAGTAGTAGAGGCGGCGCGTCTTCTGGTCCCAGACGTTGAGCCCACCGCCGTCGGTTCCGATCCATACGTGGCCGGCGCGGTCGCGCGCGAGCGCGGTCACCCGGCCGCTCGACAGGTGCAGACCGTCTTCGGGGCCGGGCCGCAGGTTTTCGAAGCGGCGCGTGCGGGCATCGAAGCGGGAGACGCCGCCGCCGAACGTGCCCACCCACAGTTGTTTGTCGACCTCGAGCAGGCTCATCACGCCTGGAGCAGCAAGTGAGGTCGGAACGCCGGGGTCGTGCTGGTAGACCTCGGGCTTGAGGGTGTGGGGATGGAAACGGTTGAGGCCCCCGCCCATCGTGCCCACCCAGACGTCGCCAGCGCTGCCCTCGAGCATCGCCATCACGCGGTCGTCGCTCAACGAATTGCGCACGCCGCTCATGTGGCGAACGGAAGTGATCCGTCCGGTGCCGCGATCCAGCAGGTTGATGCCACTGCCGAATGTTCCGATCCACAGGCGGCCAAGCTTGTCGTCGGCAAACGATGTGATGTTGCGGTCGCTGTAACCTTCTTCCGCGCTGGCGCGAACGTGGCCGAACGACCAGGTACGCGGGTTCCACTTGGCGAGGCCGCCAAACTTGGTGCCTATCCACAGCGAGCCGCCACGGTCTTCCGCGAGCGAGACGATGTAGTCGTCGGGCAGGGAGCGGGCGTCAGCCTCATCGCGTCGGTAGCTGGAGAACGTCTCGTTGGCAGAGTCGAACCACGCCAGGCCGCGCATCATGCCTACCCACAGGCGACCCTGGCTGTCGAGGAGCAGTGACTGGATTCGATTGTCCGGCAGCGCAGAGCTGTGACCGGGCACGTTGGCGGGCACCTCGCGGTAGACCCGCCAGCGGGAGTTGCGCGCATCGTATCGGCCCAGGCCCGCATCGGTGCCAACCCAGACCATGCCGTCAGGTGTTTCGGTGAGGGCGCGCACGCGCAATGGCTGGCCTGCCGGAGCCAGTTCAAGGGGCAGGGTAATGCGTGTGACGTCGAGATTGGCGGCCGCCAGGCGATCGAGCCCGCTCGCCGTGCCGACCAGCGTGTCGCCACTGCGCAGGTGAACGACGCTGAAGATCGAATCGTCGGAGAGCGAGTTCGACTGCGAAAGCGAATGCCGGATTCGATGAAGTTCGTTGCTGCGCACGTCGAAGATCGCAATGCCCGCATCACGCGAAGCAATCCACAACCGGCCGAGGCGATCGCGCGTCAGCATGCGCACGCGTTGCAGGTCGGGGGTGTCGCGCAATTGCGCGGGAGTTTCGAACTTGCCGGTGAGCGCGCTGCGAAACACCGCGCCGCCGCCATCGCTCGCAATCCACAATCCGTCCTCGCTCGCGACCAGCGACGAGATCCAGCCGTTCGGCAGCGTTTCATCGTCGCCACGATCGTGACGCAACTGGCGGAACTCATAACCGTCAAACCGGTTGAGCCCGTCCTCGGTGCCAAACCACATGAACCCTTCGCTGTCCTGGACGATGGCATTCACCGCCTGCTGCGACAGCCCTTCCTCCAGGCTGTAACGCTGGACGCTGAGCGGTGGAGTCGCGAGTGCGGAACTGGAAAAGGCGAACACGAGCGCGGCGGCTGCGGCGCGCGCGAGCATTCCGAAGGGCCAGTGTTTTCCCCGTGTTATTGACATTGTCCAGAAGCGACGGACGACTCCAGCCGCCATCGTAGTTCCGGGTGCGCACGCGCTATGTGACTGGTGTCGAACGCATCGAGCAACACGCCCTGAGATAGGGCGCTACCACTCGATAATTGTGAAGCCGATCACAAGCCTTAGGTGATCCCTAGACCCACTCCGCGCAAGGTACGCCCACGGCCGCCGCAGCACGTCGGGCCGCGGTGCTGCCGTTGACGAGCAGGCCATGCTTCGCGATCTGCAGATGTGGCAGATCCGAATCGCTGTTGCCGTAGGCAAACGTTTCCGCGTCGCGACGCTCGGCGACTAACGCGCGCAGGCAGATGGCCTTTTCTTCGCCGCGCCGGTTGGGGGTGGTGAGAGTTCCATCGAGCCGCTCGCCATTCCACGCGACGCCTGTGGAGATGACCTGGTCGAAGCCGAGCTGACGGCCGAACTCTGGCACGTAGAAGTCGACGCTCGCCGACATCAGAACCAGGTGATGTCCGGCGTCGCGATGCCGGCGGATCGCGGCCAGCGCATCCTTGAAGCAGCGATGCGCGATGGTGTCGGACACGAACGCGGTGCACGCGGCATACAACTCGTTGCGCGGAGTGCCGCGCAACGTCGCGCGCAACAAGGATTGCTTCAGCGCCGCGCGATCACGGTCGAACGAGAAGCGGACTGTTGCCGGCGCGACGCGCAGCAACCGGAGCAAGCGCAGCGGTTGTGGCCGAGCGAGCAGACCCAGCACGAGCGGGAACAAGGTGTCGCGGTGCGTGATCGTGCCGTCGAGGTCGAAGATGGCGATGGGCATGGGGGCATGGTACCAACGAGGCGTTGCCACGATTCGCCACAATTGCGCCGCGCGATTGGCCACATTGATCAGGACACTCCCCGCCATGACAAGAAATCGTCAAGGGAGAGCGTGATGTCCGAAAGGTTCAGATTCATTCCGCCGCTGGTGTCCAAGGCGTTGGTAATCGGCTTTCTCATCGTGGTGCTGCTGATCCCGCTGGCACAGGTGGAGAGCCTGGTCGGCGAGCGGGTCGGAATGCGCCAGACAGCCGCGATGCGGGTGGCGGAATCCTGGGGCGGTGTTCAAACTACAGCCGGCGTGTTACTCGCCATTCCCGTGGACACGGTACGTACCGTGTACACGAACCGAACGGATCTGGAACGCCACACGCTGTACGTGCTGCCGGACACCATCAAGGTGGTGGCCGATGCCGACTCGGGTTCGCGCACCGTCGGGCTGTATGAAACACCGGTCTATTCGGCGCGCGTAACGATCGAGGGCGAGTTCGTGAACCGTGACTTCGCGCAGCTGCTGCAGGTGAAGCCGGGATCCGAGGTGAAGTGGGATGAGGCGCGCCTGTTGGTTCTCAATTCCGAGTCGCGGGCGCTGCGCGCGGTGGACGACCTCGTGGTGGCGGGGGAGAACCTGCAGGTCGCAGCCGATGGCTACGCAGGCTCCGCGGGAATCTCGACCTCCGTGCCAGTGTCGGCGCTGCGGGAAGGCTCTTCGATCCCCTTCCGCATGAAGCTCACGCTGGCGGGCAGCAGCCAGCTCAACTTCCTGCCGCTGGCGCGCAAGGCTGACATCACGGTCAGGTCGAAATGGCCGCATCCGAAATTCGAAGGCGCGCCGGCGCCACTCGATCCGCAGATCGGCGACGATGGCTTCAGCGCGCGCTGGTCCGTGCTCGAGATCAACCGCAACTTCGGTCAAAGCTGGTACGACCACGAAGTGCGCCCGGGAATTCCAGCGGAAGCTGCCTTTGCGCAAAGTGCGGTGGGCGTGACGTTTTATGAGCCCGTGGACGTGTATCAGCGCAACTATCGCGCGGTGCACTACGCGGTATTGCTCATCGCCATCACCTTCCTGACGTTCTTTCTCTGGGAACACATGAGTGGCATCGCCATCCATGGAATGCAATACCTGATGGTCGGTCTGGCGCTTGCGCTGTTCTATCTATTGCTGCTTGCGTTGTCGGAGCACATCTCGTTCGATGCGGCGTACGCAACGTCGGCCGGCGCGCTGGTCGCCCTGATCACCCTGTATCTGACCGGTGTGCTGCAACGCTTGTGGCTCGCCCTTGGAGCGGGTGCGGGACTCGCGACGCTCTACACCATGCTGTACTGGATCCTGCGCTCCGAGGATTACTCGCTGCTCATGGGATCGCTGCTGCTGTTCGGTGTGCTGGCCACGCTGATGATCGCCACCCGCCGCATCGACTGGAGCAGGGTTGGCCGCCGCGAGTGACCCCTTTATGCCGCCTTGGCGGCGAGCTGCCGGAGCACGTACTGCAGGATGCCGCCGTGTCGGTAGTAGTCGCGTTCCTTCGGCGTGTCGATGCGCACGCGCGCCTCGAAGGTGACCGGCGAACCCTTCGTCGGGGTGGCGACGACCTTCACGGTCTTGGCTTCCGCGTTGTTGAGGCCGGTGATCTCGAATACTTCGTTGCCCGTCAGCCCGAGCGTCGCGGTCGTCTTGCCGGCCGGGAACATGAGTGGCAGCACGCCCATGCCAATGAGATTGGAGCGGTGGATGCGCTCGAAGCTTTCGGCAATGACCGCGCGGACGCCTAACAACATGGTTCCCTTGGCGGCCCAGTCGCGCGACGAACCGGTGCCATATTCCTTGCCCGCGAGAATGACGAGGGGCGTGCCATCCTGCTTGTAGCGCATGGCGGCATCGAAGATGGACATCTGATCGCCTGTGGGCACGTGCATGGTAACGCCGCCTTCGGTTCCCGGCGCCAGCAGATTGCGCAGTCGGATGTTGGCGAAGGTGCCACGCATCATGACCTCGTGGTTGCCTCGGCGAGCGCCATAGGAGTTGAAGTCGACGGGCTGCACGCCCTGGGACACCAGATATTTCGCGGCCGGGCTGGTCTTGGCAATGTCGCCGGCCGGGGAAATGTGATCCGTCGTGACGCTGTCGCCCAGCAGCGCGAGGCAGCGCGCGCCGGTAACGTCGGTGACCGGACGCGGCGTCATGGTCATGCCGTCGAAGTAGGGCGGGTTGCGCACGTAGGTGGACTTCTCTTCCCACGCGTAGATCTTGCCTTCCGGAATCTTGATGGCCTGCCAGTTGGCGTCGCCCGCGAACACATTGGCGTAGCTGTTGCGGAACATCGCGGAGGTGATGGTCGCGTGCACCGCGTCTGCAACTTCCTTGTCGGAAGGCCAGATGTTGGCGAGCAAGACGGGCTTTCCCTGCAGGTCGTGGCCCAGCACCTCGGTCTGAAGATCGACGTCCATGGTCCCGGCGAGCGCATACGCGACGACCAGCGGGGGCGATGCCAGGAAGTTCATCTTGATCTCGGGGTGCACCCGGCCTTCGAAGTTTCGATTGCCCGAGAGCACCGAGGTGGCGACGATGTCGCCGGCCTTGATGCCGGCGGAGATTTCCGGCTTCAGGGGCCCGGAGTTGCCGATGCAGGTGGTGCAGCCATAACCGACGACATTGAAGCCGATGGATTCGAGTGGTGCTAACAAACCGGCCTTGGTCAGGTAGTCAGTGACCACGCGTGAACCGGGAGCGAGGCTGGTCTTGACCCACGGCTTGGACTTGAGACCGAGCTTGGCGGCGTTGCGCGCGAGCAGACCCGCGGCCATGAGCACGTAGGGATTGGAAGTGTTGGTGCAACTCGTGATGGCGGCGATGGTGACCGCGCCGTCCTTGATTTCTTCCTTCTTGCCGTCGAGCAGGATTTCCGCGCAGCCGGTGGCGTCGGGCAGTTTCTTCTTGCGTTCTTCGGCCATGACTTTGAGCGCGGCCTGATAGACGCTCTTCGCCTTGGACAGCGGCACGCGATCCTGCGGTCGCTTCGGACCCGCGAGACTGGGCTCGACCGTAGCGAGCTCGAGCTCGAGCACGTCGGTGTAGTCAGCAGGCTTGGCGCCATTGAGGCGCCACATGCCCTGGGCTTTGGCATACGCCTCGACGAGAGCGATCTGTTCGGCCGGACGGCCCGACAACTCCAGATAACGCAGCGTCTCTTCGTCGATGGGGAAGATGCCGCAGGTGCTGCCGTATTCGGGCGCCATGTTGGCGATCGTGGCGCGGTCCGCGAGCGGCAGATTGGCAAGGCCGTCGCCGAAGAACTCGACGAACTTTTCGACCACGCCCTTCTTGCGCAGCATCTCGGTGACGGTGAGCACGAGATCGGTGGCCGTGCAGCCGGGCTTCATCGAACCCGTCATCTTGAAGCCGATGACCTGCGGGATGAGCATCGTCACGGGCTGGCCCAACATCGCGGCCTCCGCCTCGATGCCGCCAACTCCCCAACCGAGCACGCCCAGGCCATTGATCATGGTGGTGTGCGAATCAGTGCCGACCACCGTGTCTGGATAGGCGAGGGTCTTGTCGCCGTCGGTCTTGTGGAACACGACGCGGCCGAGGAATTCGAGATTGACCTGGTGAACGATTCCTGTGTTCGGCGGCACGACGCTGAAATTGTCGAAAGCCGTCTGACCCCAGCGCAGGAACGCGTAGCGTTCACCGTTGCGCTCGAACTCGATGCGGTTGTTAGTGGCGAGCGAGGTGGCCTGGCCGTAGTCGTCGACCTGCACCGAATGGTCGATGACCATTTCGGCCGGGTTCAGCGGATTGATGCGCTGCGGATCCCCGCCGAGTTTCTTAACGGCTTCGCGCATGGCGGCGAGATCGACCACGCAGGGCACGCCGGTGAAGTCCTGCATGATGACCCGCGCGGGCGTGAAATCGATTTCGTAGGAGGGCGCGGCCTTGGCGTCCCAGTCGAGGACGGCCTGGATGTCGGCGGCGGTGACGTTGACTCCATCTTCGAACCGCAACAAGTTCTCGAGCAGGATCTTGAGCGAGAAGGGCAGTCGGGCGACCTTGTCGGCGGGAAGTTTCGCGAAGCTCCAATAGTCGTAGGAGCGTGAGCCCACTTGCAGGGTCGAACGGGTATTGGCACTGCCAGTCATGAAAACGTCTCCAGAAGTCTTAGCAAAAGCGGCGCATTCTAACTCACCGCGCCTTGGCGGTGCGGCATCGTGCGCTCGATCACGCCGCCGCCGAGGCAGCGATCGCCGTCGTACAACACGGCAAATTGTCCGGGCGTCACGGCACGCTGCGGCTCGGTGAATCGAATCTCGAGCGCGCCGGCCTCGTTCACTGTTGCGTGACAGGTCTGGTCGGCCTGTCGATAGCGCACCTTGATCTGCGCATCGAACTGCGGGTGTCCGGGCTGCACCAGCCAATTGCAGGGGCCGGTCGCCAGCGCACGACTTACGAGCAAGGGGTGATCGTGTCCTTGTACAGCGAGCAATTGGTTGCGCGCGAGATCCTTGGCCGCTACGTACCAGGCGTCTTCGCGCTGACCCGCGCGGCCGCCGATCTCGAGTCCGCCGCGTTGTCCCAGCGTATAGAACGCGAGGCCCTGGTGGCGGCCCACGATATCGCCACGTTCGGTGACGATGTCGCCGGGAGTCGTGGGGATGTAGCGCGCCAGGAATTCGCGGAACGGCCGTTCACCAATGAAGCAGATGCCGGTGCTGTCGGGCTTGTCGAACACGGGTAATCCTGCTTCACGCGCGAGCCCGCGCACTTCGGGCTTGGTGAGTTGGCCGAGCGGGAACAGTACGCGCGCAAAATGCTCGCGCGCGACGGCATGCAGGAAGTAGGACTGATCCTTGTCCGGGTCGCGCGCCTTGAGCAGCACCGGGCCGCTCTCGGTGTGTTCCAGCCGCGCGTAGTGCCCGGTGGCGAAGCGCTGCGCGCCGAGCCGAGACGCGTAATCGAGGCAGATGCCGAACTTGATCTCGCGGTTGCAGAGCACATCGGGGTTCGGTGTGCGGCCCGCGCGGTACTCGGTCAGGAAGTAGTCGAATACTCGATCGCGGTATTCCTCGGCAAAGCTTACTCGGTGCAGAGGGATGCCGAGTTCTACTGCGACGGCGCGGGCGTCCTGGAAGTCCTGCGCGCCGGTGCAGTAGGAGTCCTCGTCCTCCCAGTTGCTCATGTAAAGGCCATGAACGTCGTAGCCGGCGCGCTTCAGCAGCAAGGCGGAAACGGCGGAGTCCACACCGCCGGACATGCCGACGACGATTCTTTCGGAGTGTTTTGACACGACGTGAATTGTACGCCGGCCTCGATGGGCGGCGAGACTCCCGCCTACAGGTTGACGACGGCTCCGACATCCATGGCGTTGTCGAGGCTGAGGCAGGCCACCGATTCGAGTGGCTGCCGCGAGCCTCTCAGGAAATCGTCGAGGCAGCGAAGGACCAGCGGTGAGCGAAGGCGTGCGGACTGTGACAGGAGCTGCTCGTGCGTCATCCACACCGCGCGAACGATGCCGATATCGAGCGGTTGTTTCGGCTGGTGATCATCGACAGTGCCGCAAAACGCGAAGCGCAGGAAGCTGCGTTCGTCGACGGGATTGCGCCACAGGTAAACACCGACCAGGGCCTCGGGACGGAACCGCCACGCGGTTTCCTCGCGGGCCTCGCGGATCACAGCTTCGAGCAGTGTTTCCCGGTCTTCGAGGTGGCCGGCGGGTTGGTTGAGCACCAGGCGGCCGCGGCTGCGCTCTTCCACCATGAGAAAGCGGCCGTCCTGCTCGGCGATCGCGGCAACCGTGACTTCGGGATTCCAGGGCACGGGAAGCTCGTGGCTAACTACCGCAGGTGGTGGCGGGACAATTCGTCCGGCGCGCTCGCGTGCCAGATCTCGTCGAACTCGTCGAGATACTGGCGCGCCACCGGTGGATTGTTGAGATCGGCGACGCCGTCCCAGCGATCCGAATGCACGCGGTAGACGATGGCGCGATCATCGGCAATCAGGTACGCGCAGGCGCGTTGCCTGGCGGGACCAGCCGCCGGACGAATGTCGATGCAGCTCGTGAGTCTTCGGCCCATCGCGATGAAGCGGTTGTTGTCACGGAGCAGCCGTCCGGAATCCGACAGCAACACGCGCGCCTTGGCGAAGCGGCGCGCCAGCACGAAGCGTTTGACGATCTCGAGGAAGCCGTTCTGGTCGTACAGGTCGGGTTCGAGATCCGGTGTGTAGATAGACATGAGGCGCTGGGCGCTGGCGGCCACCGCATCGACCGCGGCGCGCATCTCTTCGAGCGAGCTGATCACCCGGATCTGGTTCTGCTCGATGTTGCCGGAAACGTCCGGCAAAGCAGCTCCCGGCGCCGATACGCGCTGCGAAAAGCTCTTGAAATCCAATTCCCCGGTGGCCATGAAGACCTGAGTCGATTTGTGACCTGTGCCCGGTCAAGACTAGGTGGCACATCCCCTTTTCTGTGCCAATTGCGTCACGCTTTCATCGGGTTTTATGCGAATCCGGCGGGAAAACGTGTGGTGGTTCGCACTTTATCGCGTCACATACGCGAAGTGTTATCGCCACATACCGCAATGCCGCGAAGACTTAGATTGAACGCGCCATCTCCGCCGCGAGGCCCAGATACTGTTGCGGTGCAAGAGCCTTCAACCGGGCGCGTTCCGCGGGCGGCAGCGGTAGTTTGTCGATGAAGGCCGCGAGGGATGCCGGATCGACCTGCGTGCCGCGCGTGAAGTCCTTGAGCAGTTCGTAGCCATTGGCCACGCCGGCGGCGCGTAATGCCGTCTGCAGCGCTTCGCCCAGCACTTCGTGAGCGTGTTCGATGTCCTGCGCGATGGTCCGCGGATCGGCGGCGATCTTTTTGAGGCCCCGCTGCAAGGCATTCCAGGCGATCAGGCTGTGCGCCAGCGCGACGCCGACATTGCGCAGCACGGTGGAATCGGTGAGGTCGCGTTGCCAGCGCGAGATGGGTAGTTTGGCGGCGAAATGGTGCAGCAGCGCATTGGCGACGCCGAGATTGCCTTCGGCATTCTCGAAGTCGATGGGATTTACCTTGTGCGGCATGGTCGATGAACCCACTTCGCCGGCGACGGCGCGCTGGCGCAGATAACCGAGCGAGATATAGCCCCAGGTGTCGCGCGCGAAATCGATGACGATGGTGTTGATGCCGGCGAGCGCATCGCAGTATTCGCCAATCCAGTCGTGCGGCTCGATCTGCGTGGTGTATTCATTCCACGCGAGGCCTTGCGACTCGATGAACTTCCGGCTCACCGCCGGCCAGTCCACGTCGGGCAGCGCGGCGACATGCGCGTTGTAGTTGCCGACGGCGCCGTTCCACTTGGCGAGGATCTCCACCTTGTCGAACCGGGCGCGCGCGCGGCGCAAACGGGCGACCACGTTGGCGAATTCCTTGCCAAGCGTCGTGGGGCTTGCTGTCTGGCCGTGTGTCCGCGAGAGCATGGCGAGCGCGGCATGTTCATGGGCAAACTCCCGCAGCTTGTTGATGACCCTTTCGAGTTC
>DASTTJ010000269.1:0-11145 GCA_035760205.1 Steroidobacteraceae bacterium
ACAACATGCAGTCGGGGCACGGAGGCTCGAAGCTGCAAAGCGTCGGCATCCAGGGTTACACGCTCCCCACCAAGACGAAAGAGGCCAAGGTCGGCAGCAAGTGCTCGCAGAAAGAGTCGGCCGGCGGCTGGTTCCAGCGGAGCGATGTCACCACGTCTCACCCGCCCATCATTTCCGAATTCGTCGGAACGTATGGCGGCAAACCCTTCAACATCCGGGTCGTTCATTCCGTTCGCCGGACTATCGAAGGCAAGTTCGCGGGCGCCGAAGATGACACTGAAGAATTGCTCGAGACGGTGAATGAGACCGCCGAGGCGCTGGCTGCCGCTATCGTTCAGTGAGAGGGTGCGGGTTGAGGAGTGGGTGCGTGCCCCAGCGATCGCCCACGCACAGGAGATGATTTCGCTACAGCCGGGCCTTTTGATCATTGGGGCATCGCCAGATTGAGGGCCGCCGCCCCAGCGCGAAGACATTTTGGTGTGGGTGGGAGAAAGGACTGCGAAGAGTCCGCTTGAAGCGGGGAGGCGGCTTCGTGCCGTTAAATCCGCATGACCCGGCCCGCTCTCTCATCTCCTGTGCGTGTTCGCTCGCTGGGGCGCGAACGTCATCGAACCGCGTCTGCTTTCCCCGCCGGTGTGGATCGGAGAAGAGCCGCTCGGTCTTGAGGTCTTCCCACAGCCGGGGACTCTCACTCCCCAGTCCCTCCGAACGGAACCGCGACTGATCGACGTGCGCGCGGCAGGCTGCGGAATGAATAGTCCCGGCGCGAGCGTCCGCTCTTACGCCCAACCAGCCGCGTCCCCTTTTGCTAGCAAATCAGGAATGTCCCCATTAGCCCATTAGATGAGCATGATGACGTCTTTGCTCGCCTGCAGCGCATGCGCGAGCGCAACGATCTGTTCTTTGCTTTGCGCATTGATCGTGTAGGTGATGGCCAGGAAGTGTTGCTGGGTGCTCTCGCGTTCCTTGATCTGATCGGCCGTGAGGTCCGGCACATGCGCACGCACGATGGCGTCGATGTTGGCGCGCATGTTCTCGCTGCGCCTGCCAACCACCTTGATGGGGTAGGGGGTCGGAAACTTCAGCAGTTCTTCGGTGGGTGGTGCTTCGTCTACCACGGTGTCCCCGCGATCTCGCGCTTATAGGCCTGGAACGCGTCAAACAGCCGGCGCCATACCGGCCCGGGCTTGCCCGTGCCGACAGGTTTGCCATCGAGCAGCGTGACTGGCTGGACCTCGCGCGTGGCCGCACCTAACAGGATCTCGGATGCGCCGCGCAGTTCCGCTTCCGAAACGGCAACCGAGCGCCACTTCACCCCCGCGCGTTCCGCAATTTCTTCGATGACGCCGCGGGTCGTGCCGGGCAAGAGTTTCCGGGAGTTCGGCGGGGTGCGCATTTCGCCGTCGAACACGACGTGGACGCTCGACGCACTGGCGTCGGTGAGCTGCCCGTCACGAAGCAAAATGGTTTCGCTGGCGTGGTCGTCGACCGCGAGCTGCCGCAGCAGCACATTGGCCAGCAGCGACACGGACTTGATGTCGCAGCGGGCCCAGCGCGTGTCATCCGCGGTGATCGCGGGAAGACCGTTGTCGACCCATCCCGGCCGGCCGGTGGGCCAGGGCGCTGCAAACGCGAACACCGTGCGAGGCACTTCGGGAAGCGGTGCGTGGTTGCGGCCGTATTCCGCGCCACGCGTGACCTGCACATATATGTACGCGTCCGACGACGCGGCGCCGTTGCGCGTGAGGAGCTCGCGGTACAACTCCCGCCACGCATCGCGCGTCAGCGGGTCTTCCATGTGGAGTTCGTGGAGACTGCGCGCCAGGCGATCGTGGTGCTGCGCAAACCGGAACGGCCGGCCGGCGTACACCGGCGTCACTTCATAAACGCCGTCGGAATACAGGAAGCCGCGATCCAGCGGCGAGATGCGCGCCTCGCGCAGCGGCAGATACTCGTTGTTCAGGAAACAGATCGGCAGCGGTTCGCCCATCTATCTACACCTATTCCATCCAGAGCGAGATTCCATCCACCATGCGCGTCCACCAGCCGCCTTCGGGCACAGCCGCCTGCGCCACCAGGGGCACACGCGCGATGATGTCTTTGCCATCGGCCACTGTCAGCTCGCCGAGCAGCTGGCCCGCCTTGATGGGAGCAATGACCGGTTCTTTCACGGTGGCGGTGCTCTTGAGCTGCGCGGCTGAGCCGCGCCCGATGGTGACCCAGACGTCGCGCGCCGGGACCAGCGTGACGCGGTCTTCTTCGCCCTTGTACACCTCGGGCTTGAGCACGACATCGCCGGCGCTCTTGGCCTTCACGGTTTCGAAGAAGGTGTAGCCGTAGTTGAGCAGCGCGGCGCTGGCATCCTCGCGCGCCTTGAACGACTTGGTGCCGAGCACCACGGAGATGAGTCGCATGCCGTTACGCGTGGCCGAGCTCGCCAGGCAATAACCGGCGCTCTCGGTGTGGCCGGTCTTGATGCCGTCGACCGATGAGTCTCGTGCCAGCAAGCCGTTGCGGTTCTGCTGCTTGATGCCGTTCCACTCGAATTCTCGCACCGAGTACAACTTGTACTCTTCGGGATAGTCGCGGATCAGCACGCGCGCCAGCGTGGCGATGTCTTGCGCGCTCATGTAGTGAGTCGGGCCCGGACCGCCCCAGCTGTTGTCGAAGTGCGTGTTCTTGAGGCCGAGCTCGGCCGCGTAGGAGTTCATCATCTGCACGAACCCTTCTTCGGTGCCTCCTAACTTCTCGGCGAGCGCGATGGTGGCATCGTTGCCCGATTGGACGATCATGCCCTTGATCAGCGTGTCGACCGGAATCTGCGTGCCCACCTGCGCGAAAGTGCGCGAGCCCTCGGCCTTCCAGGCACGTTCGCTGATGGTGACGTTGTCAGCCGGGCTGAGGCGCTTTTCACGGACGGCACGGAACACGCCGTAGCCGGTCATGACCTTGGTGATGCTGGCCGGTTCGTGGCGTTCGTCGGCTTTGTGCGCTGCGAGCACCCGTCCGCTCTGGAAGTCGATGAGCACATAGGCGCGGGCATCGATTGCGGGCGGTTTGGGAATGGGCACGGCGCCCAAAGCGCTGCTCGTGACGAGAGAAAGGCAGGCAACGAACGGCATCAGCCGGAATGACGGCATCGCGAGAGGCTCCGGAGAAAGTGTCAGGGCCGCGATTGTACGCTCAACGCCGCACCAAGCGGCTGGTCAGTCGGTGAGCAGGCGCGCGTCGTTGATGCCCAGGTCGCGCAGGCGATTCATGTTGAGATCGAATTCTTCGACGCTGGCGAAGGGGCCGATGCGCACCCGGTGCAGCGCGCGTGGAGAAGAAATTTCTTCGAGGCTCGCCAGTTCGAGCCCGGCCGCGAGCAGCACTTCGACACGGCGTCGTGCATTCTCGTGGTCGGCGAACACGCCGGCCTGGATGAACATGGCCGGCGAGCCCGGTGACTTCACCGCGGGGGCATTCACGACGGTGACCGGTGGCGCTGCGGGCGGCAGGGGCGGCACGGCGGAGCCGGAACCGGCGCGCGGCGCCGTGATGACGCGCACCTCGACCGGCGCGGTGCCCGCCAGCAGCATGTCGAGCTTTGCGGCGGCGGTATAGGACAGGTCGATGATGCGGTCGCCGACGAAAGGACCGCGGTCGTTGATACGTACCACCACCTTCCGGCCGTTCTTGAGGTTGGTGACTTCGGCGTAGGCGGGGATGGGAAGAGTCTTGTGTGCCGCCGTCATGGCGTACATGTCGTAGGGCTCACCCAGCGAGGTCGATGCGGCGTGAAACCCGGGGCCGTACCATGAGGCGGTGCCACGCTCGACGAAGCCTTCCGAACTTGCCAGCACGTAGTAACGCTTGCCGAACACTTCGTAGAAAGGCGGATTGCCGCGCCTGCCTCGCGGCTCGGCGCGCGGGACCGCATCGGGAATCGAGAACACGTCTGGCGGCGGTTGCGGGACGGCCGAACCGGAGGGGATGCTGGCGCGCGGTTCATCCGCGCGCCGGTGGGCGAGACTGCAACCTGTGACGAGAAAAGCGGTGAGCGTGAGCGTGAGCGCCACGCGCGCGACATTGCCCATCAGCGGGCCGCGGTCGTCGACCCGGGCTGCGCGGCGAGTTTCGTTTCGCCTGAGTCCGCGGGCGTCGTCGCCGCGACACGGTCGGCGATGTTCGTGGCGAGATCGTGCACGGCCATGGCGTAGCGCACGCTGCGGTTGTAACGAGTGATCACCTCGAAATTCTTGAAGCCGACGCGGTAGGAAGGCCCGACCTCGGTTTCCGCGGGGATCAGCAGCGCGGGGGCACTCTCGGCCTCGCCGGTGTCGAAGGCGACGCCCTTGGCTTTCAGTCCGGCCACCGTGTCGTTGAGCTTGAGGTTGCCGGCCTCACCCGTCACGGGCGCATCGGGGTCCACCACGGCCTCGGCCAGCACCGGGCCGTCGGCCACCCAGCCGTGTTGCTTGAAGTAGTTAGCGACGCTGGCGATGATGTCGTCCCAATCGGCGAACAGGTTGCGCTTGTCGTCGCTGCTGCCATCCACCGCATAACGCCGGTAGCTCGATGGCATGAACTGGCCCGCACCCATGGCGCCGGCATAGGAGCCCATGGCGGTCAGCGGATCCACCGCCTCTTCACGCGACAGGGCGATGAACTGCGCGAGTTCGCTCCTGAAGTATTCCGCGCGCGGCGGATAGTCGAACGCGAGCGTGGCGAGAGCGTCGAGCACGCGATGCTTGCCGGTGATTCGCCCGTAGAAGGTTTCGACGCCGATGATGGCCACGACGTACTCCGGCGCGACGCCGGTGTCCTTGCGCGCTTTCTCGAGACGAGCGCGGTGTTCGCGCATGAACTGCGCACCTTCCTTCACGCGCTGCTCGGTCAGGAATCGTTCGCGGTACTCCCACCACGGCGACACCTTCTCGGCCGGCTTGCTGATCAGCTCGATGATCTTGGGCTGCGGCTCGGCTTTGGCGAGCAGGCGGTAGACGTCGAGCGGCTGCATCTTGTTCGATGCAGCAGTGGCCTCGACGAATTGCTGGATCTCCGGGCGGTCGAGATCGAAACGGGTGCGACCGACGAACGAGCCATCCGCCAGGGCGGAACTCGTCGAAAGAAGTAAGGTGACTGTCAGTACGAGCGCATGGCGCATCAAGAGGAAACGAGCTTCCGATGCGAGTAGAGGGACATCAGGATACCGAAGCCCGCCAGCAGGGTCACCATTGATGTACCGCCGTAACTGACCAACGGTAGCGGAACACCGACAACCGGCAACATTCCGCTGACCATGCCCGCATTGATGAACACGTAAACGAAGAAGGTCAGCGCCAGGCTTCCTGCCAGCAGCCGCGCGAACGTGTCCTGGGTTTCGACCGCCATGTATAGGGCACGTCCTACGACGAACAGGTAGAGAAGGAGCAGGATGCTCGCACCCAGCAGCCCGAGTTCTTCTCCCACCATGGCGTAGATGAAGTCCGTGGTGCGCTCCGGCAGAAACTCGAGCTGGCCCTGGGAGCCGTTGAGCAGGCCCTTGCCGAAAACGCCGCCCGAGCCGATGGCGATTTGCGACTGGATGATGTGGTACCCCGCGCCCAATTTGTCGGACTCGGGATCGAGCAACGTGAAGACGCGCTGTTTCTGATAATCGTAGAGCACGTATTGCCACGCGATCCAGGCCGCGCCTAAGCCCGCGGCGGCCAACCCGAAGATCACGCGGAACTGAAGGCCGGCGAGGATCACCACCAGCATGCCGCCGATGAGAATGAGGCCGCCGGTGCCGAGGTCGGGCTGAATGATCGTGAGACCGGAGGGGACCAGGATGATGACTGCGAGCGCCAGCAGCGATTTCCAGTCCGGGGGCAGTGGCCGGTCATGCAGCCACCAGGCACAGGTCATGGGCACTGCGAGCTTCATGATTTCGGACGGCTGGAACCGGATGAAGCCCAAGTCCAGCCAGCGCTGCGCGCCCTTGCCGATGTGGCCGGTGATGTCGACCACGATGAGCAGCACGACGCCCACGCACCACATCAGCAATGCGAGGCGGCGCAGGAAGGCGGGCTTGACCTGCGCCAGAGCGCACATGGCGACGGCGCCGAGTGCGGCGCGGATGGTGCCATCGATGACGCGGTTCCAGTTCTGGCCCGAGGCGCTGTACAAGACGACCAGGCCGTAGAGCGTGATCAAGCCTAAGCCCACGAGCAGCGGGCCGTCGAGTTTCAGAGCGCCGAGGATGCGTCCTGCGGCGGTGAAGGTGCGCCGGCTGCGCGAGCCGACTTCGATGGGTTCGTACATCGACATCTATTCGTCTCCCGGCACGTCGGGCGCGACCACGACGGCGCCAGTCGGCAGGACGACGGGTGGCGGAATTTCCGGTGTGGTGGTCTTGCCCAGCAGGAACTGGTCGAGCACGCGGCGCGCGATCGCCGCCGCCGCGGTGCCGTGTTTGCCGTTTTCGATGAGCACGGCCACCGCGAGCTTCGGTGCGTCGGCCGGCGCGAAGGCGATGAACCAGCCGTGATCCAGCAGGCGCTCGTTGAGCCGCGACTCCATAGCTTTGTAACTTTCGTTCTGCTTGACCGTGAACACCTGCGCAGTGCCGGTCTTTCCCGCGATCTGGTACTCCGCGCCCACCTGGCTGCGCCATCCGGTGCCGGGGGCCTTCATGGCCTTCACCATGCCATCCACGGCAACCTGCCAGTTCTCCGCGGAAGCGACGTCGACGGTTTCGAGTAGTTTGGGAGCGATCGGCTCTGTCTTTCCGGTGGATTGTTCGCGATAGGCGGTGACCAGACGCGGCTGGTAGCTCTTGCCGCGCGACGCGACGATGGACGTCATGTGCGCAAGCTGCATGGGCGTCACCGTGAGGAAGCCCTGGCCGATGCCGAAGATGACCGTCTCACCCGGGAACCACACCTTTTGCTCGGGTGCCTTGAAGTAGCCGCGTTTCCACTCGCGCGAGGGCAGCACACCCTTGCGTTCACCGCTGATGTCGATGCCGGTGTTTGCGCCAAAGCCAAAGTGAGCCAGGAATTCCGACAGCTTGTCGACGCCGAGCATGTTGGCGAGGTCGTAGAAATACACGTCGCAGGATTGGGCGATCGCGGTTTCCATCGAGACAGTGCCGTGGCCCCCAGGGCGCCAATCGCGGTAGCGATGGCTCGAGCCAGGCAGCGAGAAGGAGCCGTAGCAGACCTTGCTGCGTTGTGGAGTGGTGACGCCATTGGCGAGGCCGGCCAGGGCGATGACGGGTTTGACAGTGGACCCTGGCGGGTATTCACCGCGGATGGCGCGGTTGAGCAGCGGGATGTCGATGTTGTCGCGCAGGGCAGCGTACTCAGCGCGCGTCAGCCCTCGGCCGAAGGCGTTCGGATCGAAGCCCGGTGTGGACACGAGCGCGATGACGTCGCCGTTGTTCGGGTCGATGGCCACCACGGCGCCGCGACGCCCGATGAGTCCCTGTTCGGCGACGAGCTGCGTCGGCAGATCGATGCTGGTGAGGACGTCGCGACCTGCGACCGGATCGATCACCGGCAGGTCGGGTGTGAGCGTGCCCTGGCGCTGCACCGAGCGGCCGGCGGCGTTCACGAGAATCTGCCGCGAGCCGTCGGTTCCGTGCAGCGTCTTTTCGAAGGAATACTCGATACCGAGTTTGCCGATCAGCGAGGTGCCGGCGTACTTGGTGAGTTCCTTTTCCTTCTCCAGTCGCTTGACGTCGTTTTCGCTGATCGCCGCCACATAACCGAGCGCGTGCACGGCGTGTTCGCCATGCGGATAGAAACGGGTGAGACGCGTGGCGATGTCCACGCCCGGAAACTCGAAGCGGTGCACGGCAAAGCGCGCGATTTCCTCATCGGTGAGGCGAAGGCGGATGGGCACGCTTTCGAAGCTGCGGCGCGAGCGCACGAGCTTGCGCGTGTCGTCGAGATCGTCGTCGGGCAACACGCCGATTTCGATGAGCCGATTCAGCGTGGCTTCGACATCGGGCACGCGTTCGCGCACCAGTTCGAGCTGGAACGCCGGACGATTCTCCGCCAGCACCAGGCCCTTGCGATCGAGTATCAGGCCGCGCTGCGCCGGCAGCGGCTCCACGCGCACGCGGTTGCCTTGCGAGAGTTCGGCGTAGTAGTCGTAACGCATGACCTGCAGCACGACCAGCCGGCCGATCAGCACCAGGGTCAGTGCGGCAATGACGAAAGCCGCGGCCAGCACGCGCTGCTCGAACAGCCGCTGCTCGGCCCAGTGATCCTTGATGCGGACCGTGCCCATGGCTCAAGTACGCGTGTGCGTGCGGCCGACCAGCAACGCGATGAACGGCCACAACATGGCGCCGATCATCGGCTGTATCCAGCGCCACGAAGACGACACCTGGTGCCCGCTCCAGCCTTCGATGCCCCAGACGACGAATTCGTTGAGCGTGAGCACCGCGAACACGAACAGCGATTGCTGCACGAGTGTCTGATTGCGCAGGCGCTGATGCAGGCTCATGGCAATGTAGGCCACGAGCGCGATGGCCAGCGCGTTCTGCGCCAGCACTTCGCCTGTGAACAAGTCGAGCGAGAGTCCCGCCAGCCAGGGCGCGAAGATGCCGCCGGCGTGGGGTGCGTAGATGCTCCAGTAGATGATGACCAGCGCGATAAACGAGGGCCGGATTTCCGGCAGCCAGTCGGGCAAGGGCACGACCTGCGCGATCAGCGCCAGCAACACTGTAAAGGTGACCGCCCAGCGCGGTTCGCGGCGCGCGAAGTTCATGGTGTCTTCACGGCTGGCGCCGCCTCGACTGCCAGCGCCTCAGGGGTCGCGGTGGCGGCGGGATGATTGGCGCGTTCCCAGATGAACAGCACCTCGCGATCGCTTTCGATGCTGGCGAGCGGCACCGCATGGATCTGTGCGAGCGGTTGTGTCGGATCGCGCTCCACCTTGGTGACGCGAGCGACCGGAAGGCCGAAAGGGAACACGCGGCCGAGGCCGGAAGTGACCAGCAGGTCGCCGGCTTTCACGTCGTAGTTCTGCGGTACATAGGGCAGTTCGAGCGAAGTGCTGCGGCCGGTGCCGAGTGCGATGGTGCGAACGCCGGAGCGTACGACCTGCACCGGCAATGCATGTTCTGCGTCGGTGATGAGGATGATTTCGGAGCTGAACGGGCCGATGCGGAACACCTGGCCGAGCACGCCGCCACCGCTGACCACGGCTTGTGCCTTGTGTACGCCGTGGGTGCCGCCACGATTGACCACCAGGCGCTGGCGCAACGTGGAGACTTCGAGGCTGATGACTTCGCCGACCAGCCGCTTTTCGATGACGTTCGGCAGCATCGCGTTGAGACCGCGCAGCGTGGCGTTTTCCTTTTCGAGTGCCGTCTGGCGCAGCGTGATCAGCTGTTGAATGCGCAGGTCTTCACGCAGCCGGTCGACTTCGGCCTGCAGCGTTTCGCGCGTGGTGAAGCTTTCGTCCAGCCAGCGCCAGGCGGCGGACGGGGAGTTGACCGCGAGCTGCAGCGGGTAGATAGCGGCCTGCAGGCCGTAGCGCGCGGTGTCGAGCCAGCCGCCTTTCTGGTCGTAGAACATGAGCACGACCGACAATACGGCGTAACAGAAGAATCGAAATCCGAAAGACGGCCCGCGACCGCCGAAAGAGCGACTGGTGGCGGTGCCGAATACGGACACGGTTTATTCGAGGCCGAAGCTTCCCGGCCCTACCTGGTCCTGGAGCTCCAGAATGCGACCGCCGCCGCGTGCAACGCAGGTAAGCGGATCTTCGGCGATGACCACCGGCAGGCCGGTCTCTTCCATGAGTAGTTTGTCGATGTCGCGCAGCAGCGCGCCGCCGCCGGTGAGAACGATGCCGCGTTCGGCGACGTCCGCGCCGAGCTCGGGAGGAGTCTGTTCCAGCGCCTGCTTGACGGCGCCAACGATACCCTGCAGCGGTTCCTGCAGCGCTTCGAGGATTTCGTTCGAGTTGAGCGTGAAGCTGCGCGGCACACCTTCTGAGAGGTTGCGGCCCTTGACCGACAGCTCGCGCACTTGCTGGCCCGGGTATGCCGCGCCGATTTCGATCTTGATGCGCTCGGCGGTGGCTTCGCCAATGAGGATGCCGTAGTTGCGGCGCACGTAGTTCATGATGGCTTCGTCGAACCGGTCGCCACCGATGCGCGCCGAGGCGGCGTAGACGATGCCGTTCAACGAGAGCACGGCCACTTCTGAAGTGCCGCCACCGATGTCGAGGACCATCGAGCCGCGTGCTTCGTTCACGGGCAGGCCGGCGCCAACCGCCGCCGCCATGGGCTCGCTAACTATCTGCACGCTGCGCGCACCGGCGCCTTCGGCCGATTCCTTGATGGCGCGGCGTTCGACCTGGGTGGAGCCGATGGGTACGCACACCAGTACGCGCGGCGAGGGCTTGAGCACACGGTTGCCGTGAACCTTGCCGATGAAGTACTGCAGCATCTTCTCGGTGTAGGTGAAGTCGGCGATGACGCCGTCTTTCATGGGGCGAACTGCGTTGATGTGGCCCGGCGTGCGGCCCAGCATGTTCTTGGCTTCGGCGCCCACGGCGACGATGACCTTGCCGCGGCCGGAGTGATCGTCCTGCACCGCGACAACCGAGGGCTCGTTGAGCACGATGCCCTTGTCGCGGACATAAATGAGGGTATTGGCCGTTCCCAAGTCGATGGAGAGATCGCTCGAGAAATAGCCGCGCAAGCGTTTGAACATGGAGTAGCGACCGAAGCGCGAAAATGTGGCCGCGAATTTAACAATCTGCGCCACGCTCCACAAGGCAACAGGTATGATTCCGCGCACATTTCCAACATCTTTTGCTTGAGTTTTCGATGAGCCTCAATCGCGACCAGATCAACTCCATCGCGCATCTCGCACGCCTTTCTCTTACCGACGCCGAGATACCTGTCTACCAGGACAGTCTTTCGAAGATCGTCGACCTGGTGGGCGAGCTCGATGCGGCACAAACAGCGGGAATCGAGCCCATGGCGCATCCGCTCACCGGGCTTAGCGCACGCATGCGACCCGACGTCGTGACCGAGAAGGACCAGCACGAGTTATACCAACGCAACGCTCCGCAAGTGGAAGCCGCGCTGTATCTCGTTCCCAAGGTCATCGAGTAGAAAAGACTAAGACAATGCATACGTTCACGCTCTCG
>DASTTJ010000270.1:0-3763 GCA_035760205.1 Steroidobacteraceae bacterium
GTGTGGGGGCGGGCGAACACGATGATGGCGATCCTGGAGCGCGCCCTTTAATGGGGCCGGACCTGGTTGGTGAAAGAGCTAGCTAGGACTTGAACCCGATGAGCACGTGACTTCCATCGCAGAAAGGCTTGGTGTTGCTGGCTCCGCAGCGGCACAACCTCGCTGACTCGACGCGGGCCACCACGCGGCCAGTGCCGCTGATGATTTCCATATTGCCGCGAACCTGCAGCGGTCCGTCGGCCAGCGGATCGATGGCAAGCGGTCCATCACGCACCGGCAGCATGTCTGCCTTGCCAGTGGGCGGTTCGCCGCTGGCGGCGAAGTTCACCTCGTGATGTGAGCCGTCGCAGAACGGTTTGTTCTTCGATGCGCCACAGCGGCACAACGTGAGGCGATGGCTGACCGCCGGCGCGCCATCGAGCCGGATGTCGGCGCGAATGGCATACGGCCCGCCTTCGCGCACCGACACCAGATTCACCGGCGGCGGCGCCTCGTCGGGCTGTCCATCTTTTCGCTGGTAACGAATGGCGCCCGAGACACACACGTGCGCAATTTCCGTCAACGCGTCGGTGGGCATCGCGTCCGGATTGATCCATGGCCCCTTCACGTTGGCGATGAATACTTTCGGGCCCCAGGTCACGCAGAAGCGCGAATGAATGCACTTCTTGCCTTCGTAGATCAGCGTGAGGTCGCGCCCCTCGATGTAGTCGACACCATCGACGGTGCGCGGCGTGGGCGCCACGTTGCCAGGTTCGATCACCGCCGCGCCACGGGCGGCGGGTGCCGCCGCGTTCGTGGCCGCCGCCGTAGCACCGCCCCCGGTCGATACCGCCGGTGAATCCTTTTCGATATCCGCGAAAGTGCGTTCGGCGCGCCGCGTGAGATCGGTAAGAACCTTGAGTGCTTGCGCCACGCGTGCATCGCCGTTCGCCGCCAATGCCTGCACACCCGTCAGCAATTCGTGCAGCCGCTCGAGGAAGAACCGGCCGGCGCTCAACCCCGGCGGCAACGGTGCGGCATCGCGCAGCGCCGTGAACGACATGCCGCCGTTGCAGTCCGGATTCGACAGTCCCGCGGGCAATCGCGCGGCGCGTTCCGCCAGCGGCGACATGACGCGCATGAGTCCGAGTGCCAGATCCACGCACAATGCCTTCGCCGGATGCGGCCGCGGCAGCAGGTACGAATGCGAGATCAGTCGCAGCATCAACATGTACGCCGTGTTGGCGAGATCGACCGTGGATGCGGTCTCTTCGTTCTCCAGCCACACGCGCGCGCCCGCGCGCACCGGCCGCCGCAACACGGGATTCACGGCCGCCGGAAACGCGGGCTTGAAAACCGGATTCTTCGCGCGCAGGGACTTCAGTTCTTCACGGATGGAGATGAATCGCTGGTAGTGAGAGTCGGCGTTTTCCTGCGACGCGCCTTCGCCCTGGTTGACGATGGCGTCGAACGCCTTCACCGCGGTGATCGAGCAGATCACCGGATCGCAGCCCTGGAAATCGATCTCCTTGCGCGAGAGCTGCAGGTTGCGATCGCCGCAAAAGGCTTCCTTCTCGCCCACGCGCGCGACGAAGAGTTTCAGGTTCTTCGCCAGCGTTTCGTAGAACTCGCCCACTGTGTCGTAGTCGATGGGCATTGGGGTGACGCGCGGCCGTACATCACCTCGCCTGAACTTGAACTCCGCATCGAACCCCGGGCCATCGGACTCCGTCGAATTCGTGGGACGCTCCAGATAGACGAAGTGCTGCAGCACTTCATCGCTGAACGGCGCCAACCTGACTACCACGTTGGCCGGCAGCCCGCCGGGATCGAGCGGAAAGTTCAGGCGTCCGAAGCGTGGGCTGCCGCCCAGCGCCGCTGTGATATTCCACACCGCGGTGAGATGCCCCATCTCCTCGACGGCCACCTTGAGGATGTCGCGCCGCCAGCGCGCAGTGGCGTCCGCTTCTTCCGCGTTCAGTCCTTCCTCCGTACCGCTGCGCAGACTGAATGCCGCGTACAGGTAGGTGCACATGAGGTTGTGTTCCAGCTCGGCGGCTTCGTACAACTGATGTACCAGCGCCTCGCGCGAAATCGGATTTGCCGCGTCAGCGGCTGCGGGGTTCAATACGGTGTTCATGCGTTGGCCTTTTCGATGTCCTGCGGCGGTGCTCCCCACAACACCGCCACGCCGATGATGGCCGAAAGCACCGACGCCGCAAAGACCGCGATCTTCGCTGCTGCAAAATCGTCCAACACAGGGAATGCCTGCCCCGCAATGAACAGCGACATCGTGAATCCGATGCCCGCCAGAGCACCGGCCCCAGCCAGTTGCCGCCAGGAATAAGCCGCGGGTTTTTCGGCGATACCCAGCTTTACCGCGATCCATGACGCCAGAATGAATCCCGCCGGCTTGCCGATGGCCAGCCCGCAGATGATGGCCGCCATCAACCGCCCGTGACCGGCGATCACTTCGGCGGCGATCACCACGCCGGCGTTTGCCAGGGCAAAGATCGGGAGCACCAGGTAACTGGAGCGCGGCGCCACATTGCGCAGCAGCCGGTCCGCCGGGGATTCGAGCCGGTCGTGAATGCCGTCGAGCTCTCGCAGCGCGGGTTCGGAGGGCCCGAACCTGTACTGCTCGCCGCCGTGACTGGCTTCCGCCGCGAGAATGGCCTCCGCCTGCAGCGCCAGTGCGCGGTAGTCCGGCGGCTTGCGCGTCGGGATGAACGCGGCTAACAACACGCCGGCGAGCGTGGCGTGCAATCCGCCCGAATGCACGCACCCCCACAACACGACGCCGGTGATCACATAGGGCGTAACTCGATACACACCAGAGCGATTGAGTACTACCAGGAAGCCTGTGGCCGCGAGCGCGCCCAGCAGTGCGGTGAGGTTGAGTGCATCGGAATAGAAAATGGCCACGACGATGATGGCGCCGATGTCATCGACAATGGCCGCCGCGGTGAGAAAGATGCGCAGCTCGACCGGCACGCGCGAACCCATGACCGCCATCAACGCCACGGCGAACGCCGTGTCCGTGGCCATCGGTACACCCCAGCCGTGAGTCCACGGCCCATCGGGCACCAGCAACACATATATAAGAGCAGGCACGACCATGCCGCCCACCGCGGCCGCGATGGGCAAGGCCGCGCTTCGCCGCGAGGCGAGATGCCCGACGGTGAATTCGCGTTTTATCTCGAGGCCCACCACCAGGAAGAACACGGTGAGCAATGCGTCGTTCACCCAATGCAACAGCGACATGCCGAAGGCTGAGTTGCCAAAGCCCAGCGACACCGGGGTCTCCCAAAACCGGGTGAAGGCCGCGCCCAAATCCGTGTTGGTGATGACGACAGCTAACAGAGTGGCCAGCAGCAACAACACGCCGGTGGACGGTGCCCAGCTCGCGAATCCCAGCGCAGCAGTCCGCACCCGGTGTCCGAGCGAACCCAGCATGGCGTCGGTGAACGAAGCCTCGTCCCAGGGGCCGTCGTAGCGGCGGCTGTTGATGAAGAACGTGGGGGTGAAGCGCACCCCGCTGGCGTGCGCGCTGGCCACGTCCGCGTCGACACGTTCGCGAGCCTGCGCCGCGAGCGTCGCGGCGGCGTCGGCAGGGTTCTCCCCCAGGCGCAGGTCTTCGGCCACGACGCGCAGGTCGTCTTCGGTCAGCGTGCGCGACCGGGTCATCAGGGAAACGTGCGCGCTCCAGAATTCGTCCGGTGTCGAGGCTTGTTCGACCAGCTCCGCGGCGCGGCGGGCAAGCTCACTACCCGAGATTGGACGG
>DASTTJ010000271.1:0-7045 GCA_035760205.1 Steroidobacteraceae bacterium
AAACGCCGAGTCCGGCGCGGCGAGACGGGCGAGAATCACGCGCGCCTGCTTGATCGCTTCGTCGGCGGTCGGGTTCGCCGCCGCGCGGTTCGTGGAGATCCGCGACAACGTGATCGCTTCCAGGTAGTGCGCGCGCGCCGCCCCCAGCGCATCGGGCTTGGGAAGCCCATCGAATGCACTGGCGGCCCGTTGTGCTTCCATGAGTGCGTCACGCCACTCTCGAACGCCCAACAACGTGTTCGCTTTGACTAGCCGCGCCTGCGCGGCGAGCGCGGAGTCGCCGGGCGATAACTCGAAGGCCTCGATCGCGCGATCGATGCCGGAGAGCGCACTCTTGCGTTCGGCATCGCCTCGCATGCTGGTGCCGGTTGCGGACGACCACGCCTTGAACGCCGCAACTTGCGCCGCCCGTCCGGGGTCATCCGAGGCAGGCTCGAAGCGCAGCAAACGTAGACGGGCATCACCGGCTGCCTTCGCGTCCGGCGGACCCGCCAGCGTGATGGCTATCCGGGATCCACCCTCCGCCTCGATGACGGCCACTTCCATCCCGGCGCCACGAAGGTTGTTCTCCACCTCGACAGGTGAGGCCGACTCGTCGTCGATGATTTGCAGCCGCACCTTTACGTCTGCGTTTTCATCGACGATGGCGACGATGACCGAGTCTCTACCTACCTGCACCTCACGCCGCGCGACGTCGGCGTGCGTGTCGCGCTGCAGCGAAACGCCTTCGTCGAGCAGGGCCGAGCCGTCGGGAACCGATACGCCCGGCGTGCAGGATGCGAGCACCAGCGCAGCCGGCGCCAGCAGGCAGATTCTTGAATTCATGCGGTTTCAGCCCCTCGCCGCGAAGCTTAATGGAGACGTCGGGGGTTCGGCGTCCGAAACTGGTGAAAAGAGGCCGGCGAACATAATGCCGCCCAACTACGAAGACCTTCGTTGACAGTACGAAATATTTCGTAGTAGCCTCGTTCGCATGAAGCAAGACCCCAGGATTCAACCCACTCCTTCCGAACTCGCGATCCTCCAGATCCTCTGGTCGCGCGGACCGTCGACGGTTCGCGAGATCCACGAGGTGCTGGCACAGGAGAAAGAGGTCGGCTACACCAGCGCACTCAAGTTCCTGCAGATCATGACCACGAAGGGGCTCGTGACTCGCACCGAAGAACAGCGCGCGCACATCTATTCGGCGAACCAGCCTGCCGAGAAAACCAAGCAGCAGTTCGCCGCGGATGTCCTGAAGCGCGTCTTCGCCGGTTCCGCGAGCCAGCTCATGCAGCACGCGTTGTCCGGCCGGCGCGGCTCGAAGAAGGAAATTGAGGAAATGCGCCGCATGCTCGATGAATACGAAAGGAAACTCCCATGATCGAGACTAGTTCACTCATGCAGACCCTGGCGTGGTCGTTGCTCCACTTCATGTGGCAAGGAGCAGCGATCGCCGCGGTTGCTTCGGCATTCCTGTACGCATTCCGCAGGCCCGCGGCGCGTTACCTGGTCGGCGTTGGCGCGCTCACGCTCATGCTGGCTTCGTTCGGGACGACATTCACGCTCGTCAGCGCGTCCGCCAACTCCGCTGCCGGTCTTTCTGCTGCAGGGGCGCCGGCCGCCGTCTCGCCTTCTACCCTGGAGGCTACTGCTCACTCCGTAGACCTAACTACGGAGGCGCAAGCGGTCATTTTTTCCGACTCGGACTTTCGCTGGGTCGCGCAAGCCTGGCTCTTCGGTGTGTTTGTCTTCGCGCTGCGAGTCGCGTTCGGGCTTCTGGTGCTCGAGCACCTGCGACGCCGCGATCTCGCGGCACTGCCCGACGCGCTTGTCGACCGGTTTCGTGCGCTTCAGGAGCGGCTTGGCATTCACCGTGTCATTCGCTTCGCGGAATGCCGATCGCTGAGCGTTCCCGCAGTCATCGGATTCTTTCGCCCCATCGTGCTGCTGCCGATGCGCGCGCTCACCGGGCTTGCGCCCGAGCAGCTCGAAGCCGTCATTGCTCATGAGCTGGGGCACATCAAGCGTTTCGATGTCGCGGTGAATTTCTTCCAGGTCATTGCCGAATCGTTGTTCTTCTTTCATCCCGCCGTCTGGTGGCTCAACAAACGCATCCGCGCCGATCGCGAAGACTGCTGTGACGATGTCGCGGTTGCCGCGTGCGGCGGCACTCTGGGTTACGCGCGGGCCCTTGCCACCATGGCAGGCTGGCGCGACGTGCCGAGCTTCGCCATGGCCGCCACCGGCAGTCCGGTCGCCGCGCGCGTCGCGCGACTTCTTGGCGTCAAGTATGACCAGAGTGGCGCTCGCGCCGCGGGCGTGGTCACTGCGTCACTGGTGTTGGCGACCGCGCTGCTTGCGGGCGCGGTTTCGCTTGGAATCGCGAAGCCCGTTGTCGCCGGGGAGGCACAGCCACTGGCGGAGGTCGGTGTCGTGCAGGAAGTTGCGATGGCCGAAACGCCGGAACCGGCGGTTTCGCCGAAGCCGGCCGCGTCGCCAGCACCGATGGCCGCGCCAGCACCGATGGCCGCGCCGGCGCCGGCAGTCTCACCCACGCCGGTGGTCGCGCCAAAGCCTCCGCGCGAACCGGCGCGCGAGGGTTCATTCATCCAAGAGATGGCGTCCGTGGGCCTCGTCGATCTCGACGTCGAACAACTTATCGCGCTGAAAATCCATGGAGTGACGTCTGACTACATTCGCGAGATTCGTGCTGCCGGCTTCAGCGCCGATGCGAGCGAGCTGGTCGCCATGAAGATTCATGGCGTCACGCCGGAATACCAACGGATGCTCGCTGCCGCCGGCTACCCGGCGAACACCGCTGAGATCATCCACGCGAAAATCATGGACGTCACTCCGGAGTTCATCCAGCAGGTCAACGCGCACGGGTTCAAGAACCTGACGATCGAACAGCTCATCGAGCTCAAACACGCCGACATTCTATGAAATCAAACAAGACAACCATTCTCGCGTTGGCGCTCTGCGCCTCGGCTCTGGCGTTTGCGCAGGCTTCGCACACCGCGGAAGACTTCAAGGGAAGCTGGGCCATCTCGAAATCGGAGCAAGCCGCCCAGGTGCATCTGGCGCTGATGCACCGCATGGACGGCGGCAAGTCGCACCATGAGTCGGATTGGCCGACGAGCGCGTTTCAGGGCGTCGACTTCACCGTGCGCGGCAAGCGCGACGTGCAGTTCAGCATCTCTCGCGATGCGGGCCGCTTCAATTGCGAGGGGTATCTCGATGATGGTGAAGGCGCCGGCATCTTCCACTTTGTCCGCGACGGGAAGTATTCGAAGTCCATGAGCGCGCTCGGTTTTGACGGAATCGACGAAGAGAAGCAATTCGCGATGGCCGTACACGACATCACGCTGGATTTCGCCAGATCCATGAAGGACGAGGGCGTGAGCGGCCTCGACACGAACATGCTCATCGCGTTTCGCATCCACGGTGTCACGCCGCAGTTCATTGGCGAGATTCGCGCCGCAGGGCTGGCCGCCACCAGCAGCGACAAACTAGTGGCGTTCCGCATCCACGGTGTAACGCCGGAAATGGTCCGCGATGTTCGCAAGGCCAACCTCGATCCCAGCGAGGATCAGCTCATCGCCATGCGCATTCACGGAGTCACGCCGGCGTTCATTGCCGATCTGAAGGCGCGCGGGCTGAAGAATCTGACCGTCGACCAGCTCGTCGGCCTGCGCATACATGGCATCGACTAGCTTCAGAAGCTCAACGCATCCCGGTCCGGGCGCACTCGGCCTTCGTTGATCGCATGAGACAAGCGCGCGTAGACCTTCGCCCGCTCCGGGCCGTCGAGCTTGGCGGTAGCGATCGCCAGCGCGATTCCGTCCTCTTGTGTCAGGCGCGCATTGCTCACCACCTGATCGACTACTGCAGTGCCCGCGCGAATTCCGGCGTCGCGTTGTTCCGTGAATTTTTTCGCGTCTTCGGGCTTTAGCGGCTCGGGGGGCTTGAGCGGCTCAGGCGCTTTTGCCACCGCGATGGCCTGCGGCGCGGCCTGCGCTGACGCGCGCATGTCCGCAAACACCGTGATCGCCTGTTCGAGCCGCTCCATTCGCTGCAGCAACTCGGCCGATTGCGGCGGCACCGCCACCGGCTGCTGAAAACGCTGGTACACAAGGACCGCGGCCAGCGTGCCGGCTACGGAGCAGATGATCGTGACCGCGGTCTTGTTCACGGCGCTTTCGGCGGCGTGTAGGACATGTTGCGAACGTAGACGAACTCGCAGACACCGGTCGAGTTGTCCCAGCCGAACAGCAGGTATGAGTCATTGGTCATCGAATGGATCGCGGCGAGATGGGATGCCGCAGACGTCGAGCATGAAACCGACTGCCCGGCCGCAGTCGTCGCAGAACAGGAGGCACTGCCGCCGCTGGAAAAGCAGCCGATCTGCTGCACGATATCCGCGGAGTTGCGCGCGGTGCCGAGAAAGCCGTAGGCCACATCCAGGAATGCACCCGGCCAGATCGTCACTGACATGTTTTGCTTCGATCCGGCGAGGGTCGCCGCGCTCAAAGCCAGCGCCGCCAGTGCGCCGACGGCAATTCCCTTTGTTCTTTTATTCACGTTTCGCTCCTTGATGTGTGATGACCGAGATCCTTTCGATGATCAACACTAGCGCTGCCGCACGCGCCCGGAAGCGGCGCGCGGCGGTTGGAAGCGAGAGTTGTGACCTATTACCGCAAGTCGCGCGGATGCGGACGAAAGCCGCTAGCCGGCGAAGTACGCATGTGACAGCGCCGTGATGCGACGACGCAGTTGCTCATCCGCGCTCTGCCCCGCCTTCGGCGTGACCCACGCGCGCTGCGTGTCGGATAACGCCTGCGCCGCCGGCTGGCCGCTGGTGTAACGCGTGTAGAAATCCGCGGCAAACTGTTGCGCAAGGACGTCTTCGATCGGTGCGAGAGTGGCGATGACCCCCCGCGCGCCGGCGCGCAGGAATGCCCGCTGCAACCCCGGCATTCCTGCCGCATATTGCGGCGGACCGATGGCGCTCTCGCAGGCACTCAGAAACACCAGCTCAGCATCGCCGCGCCAGCCCTGCACCTGGCCCGCCGTGAGGTAGGTGGACTTGCCCGCGGCATCGGTCGCCGGCAGCACGAGCAGCGAGGCGACAGGCTGGCGAAGATCCGCGAGCGCATGCGTCGCAAAATGCACCACGTCCACACCGCTGGCCCAGATGTCGCGAAGCGCCGTTGCGTTTCCTTCCTGGCCCAGCAGTAGTTTGACCTTCGCGGAACTGTCGCGCGCGGTGAACAGGTCTGCCGCGACACGCACTTCCTTGGTCGCCGCCTGCAATCGGGGCGCGGGATCAGCCACCGCCGCGCGGTATGTGCCACTGCCGCTCGCGAGCGCCACGAACTTGAATGGGCGCGCATTTCTCGTACGCGGCGCATCGTCGACACCGAACAGCGAGGTGATCATCGATACGACATGAGTTTCGATCAGCCTTCGCTGCGGATCCGTGGGAGACCGCAGCGCCGGGAATGGGACGCTGGCGATGCGGCCTTCGGCAACGATCTCGACCACTTCGGACTTCCCGGGTAGCAGGCCCGCGGGCAGCAATGCGGCAGAGATCTGCTCGAGCGATGCTTCAATCTCGCGCGACGAATATTGCACATCCAGCCTGGCGAGGTCGGTCAGTTGCTGCTCAAGGTCTTTGCGCATGGGCGCAAGCACGGTGACTAGCGTGCCGGAGGCACTGCGCACCACCGCGTAGACGCGTTTACCGCCCTGCGCATACGAAAGTTGCGCGGTGCCCGGCGCAAGCGGGCGCCACTCGCGCGCCTCACCCGACGGGGAAGCCACCGTAGTCTGCTTCATCGCGGCGGAAGTCCGTACTCGATCGAGCTCGGCATGCAAGCGAGCCATATCGCTTTGCGCCGCCTTCAGTTCGGCTTCCTGCCCGGCATCGAGTTTGCTCTTGATCAATGCCGCCACCCGCAAGCTCTTCGTGGCCATCTCCGCGAGGAGCCCATCTACCTGAGCGGACGCTTTCGAGTCGAGCGCACCGACATGCAACGCGCCAAAGCCTTCGTAACGCGCACGCTCGAGATGGCGCAGGCCGGCGAGCTCGCCGGCGGACGCGGCCCGGAAGACGCCCGGCCCGCGTTTCGCAGCGTCCGCGAAGATGACATCGAGATAGCCGCGAAACGCGATCTGCTCGTCAACCGACATGCCGGAGCGCGCCTCGGGGCTCGCACTGCGCTCGCGATATTCCTTGGCAAGGGCGAACACACGTTCGAACCCCGTGCGAGCCGCTTCGGATTTTCCGAGCCGCGCGTCGAGCTGCGCCCGGACACGAGTCGAGAAGATCACGCGGAACTGGTCTTTCACGCGGACGCTGGTGTCCATCGCTTCGGCAATCAATTTGCCCGCCTCCACGAGTTCTTGCGGCGTGCTGCTCTCGTATTCGATCAGGAATTGCCCGAGACCCAGTTTTCCATCCGTATAGATGTGGGAGCGCGGATCATTCAGGTCCACGGACAGCGCCTTTCGATACGCCGCAATAGCGGCTGGATAGTCGCCATTGCGGTAGTGATCCACCCCGAGGTCAAAGCCGATGCGCACCTGCCCCACGGGTGTGGGCGCAACGCGCAGGGCTTCTTCGTGCAGCTCGAACGCGCGCTTGAGATCTCCGTTGGAACGAGCTGCGGAACCAGCCGACGCCAGCGCGGCCGCGTATTCCATCGGATCCTTCTGCTCGCGCGCGATTTTCAGCGCTTCATCCGCGAACGCGTACGCCTGAAGAAGGTCACCCCGATTCTGATACAGATATCCGAGACCCTGCAGCGCCGTGCCTTCCTCGCGGCGCAATTGATGCTCCTTCGCCAGTGGCAACGCCTTCAGCAGAAGCTGCACGCCTTCGTCCGTTCGGCCGGAAAAGGATGTGGCGCGCCCCGCCGCCAGATAGGCCTTCACGCGTAACTCCGGATCGGCGATGTTCTCGATTTCCGGCAGTAACGTGTCGAAGGTGCGCGCGGCATCGGTGAACTGGCCGAGCTCCACCTGCAACATGGCGAGCTGGAATCGCGTCTCGCGTTCGCCG
>DASTTJ010000272.1:0-6509 GCA_035760205.1 Steroidobacteraceae bacterium
AACCAGCACGAAGGCCAGCGCCACGAACGGATATGCGCGGCTCAGGGGCACGGTGGTGAGAATGCGCACCCACAGCAGCGTTGCGCCGGCATACAGCGCCACCGCCACCCACATGGTTGGGCTTCGCGCGAGTTCGAAGAACCACGAACTGCCGCCGCCCGGCGTGAGCTGGGACGCCGCCCGCTTGAACAGGATTTGGCCTGCGGCGATGGCCACCGGAAAACAAAGCAGCTCCAGCAGTTGGCGCATAGTCCAGCTCATGCGCGCGGCCTCAGGTCTTCGATGTACAACAGATCGCGGCCGATGGTCTCGCAGCGCGCGTCGGCCGGCACCGGCACGATGTGGCGCAGGAAGCTGTGCGGATACGGAAAGAAATGCACGTGCGGATTGAAGGTGAAGCGGTATTCCCGCTCGAGCGGCACGATGACCAGCAGCCGTCGACGCGTTACCCGCCGCAGCTCGGCGATGGTCCGGTCGATGTGCAACACATGTTCGAGCACGTGCGTGCAGATCACCGTGTCGAATTCGCCGTCGGCGAACGGCAACTTCTCGATGTCCGCTTCGAAGAATCGCATACCCGGATGCCGCGCGACGATGCCAGGCTCGATCTGGAAATCCACGCCGGTGAACTGCAGTTTGCGGTCGCCGGATTTCGCGGCCAGCACGCCTAACAAGAAGCCCGTACCGCAGCCGACGTCGCAGACGGAGCCCGGGAAAAGGAGCTCCGCAAGCCGTGCGATGCAGGCCTCGCTGTTGTCCGTGCCTTCCTGTATGCGCGGCATGCGCCGGTAGATGTCGGCGTACTGCTCGGGCGTGACGGCATGGATGTTGGCGCGGAATTTCTCCAGGTCATCGACGAAACGGCCCCAATAGGCGCGGAACAGCCAGCGCATGGGTGCGGAATCGCGCAGCGCGGGCGGAATCCACTCCTCGAGCAGGTAGCGGATGAAATTGACCGATTCCCGTTTCATTTCAGCGCGCCACTTTATACAGCCGCGCGTAGACCTGGCCCGCGGGCGTCTTCAATTCCCACAGCATCTGGAATTGCGATGGCAATGCCGGGTTGGGATCGAGCAGGCTCGCTTTAAACCCGCTCATCCGCGCGGTGCGCAAGTTCTCCAGGTTTGGCGACTCGGCGATGCCGGGGCGCGCGAGATTCACTCTAACCCCATGATGCACGAGCACGTAACCGACGAGCTTGTCGTTGATCAGCAGTGCCTCCGGCGTCATCGCCATCAGTTCGCGCGCCTGCCGCACCTTGGCGGAGTGCTGCGGCGTGAGCAGGAACGGATTGGCGATCACGGAGCAGTCGGTGTGATAACGCAGGTAGTGGCCGTCATCCACGGTCACCAACGCGATGCCCGGATGTTTTGCGCATTCGCGCTTCAACAAGGGGAACACGCCGCGAATGCTTTCGTAGCTGTCGCTGCCCGCCAGATACCAACGCGTCTGCCAGGCCGGGTAGGTAGGACCCAGTGCCGCGACGAACACGGCGAAGCATGCCAGCACCAGCGCGCGCCGGCGGTCCGGCCATTTCTCGCAGGCAAATTTCGCCGCCAGCAACGGTGTGATCACCATGGCGGCAATGCCGAACACGTTGAACCGGAATTGCAGCAGCGTCAGCGCCAGCGTGAAGGCGCCGGTGATGGAGTAGAACTGCGACGCCGGATCGCGCGAGGCCCAGGCCAGCCAGACATTGAAGGCCAGCGAAGGCACCGCCAGCACCAGCAGCCACGAATAGAGTCCGGTGGAGTATTGCTCGCCGAACAGACTCCAGAGCTTGAAGGGGCTGAGCACTTCGAACACCGAACTGAGTAGCTCGAGGTCTCCGGCCAGGAACTGGCCCGCGTGGCCCATCGTGCCGAGGATCGGCAGCGCCGCGATTACAGCGAATGCCACCGTTACGCCCAGCGTCAGCCGGGAACGCGCGAAAGCACACAGAACCGCGACGGCCGCCGAACACGCGGAGACGTACACGTGGAACCAGGAGAGTGTGTAGTACTCGAAAAATCCGCGTTGCAACGGCTCCGAGGGCAGGCAAACGGCGAGAGTTCCAACCACCAGTGCCGCGGCGAATGTCCAGATCTGCCGGCGCTCGGGCAACGGCTGCGCGCGCAACCATCGCCACGCCAGCGTGGCGACCACTGGAATCTGCAGGATGAAGAGACCGTTGTGAATGCCCATGGCCAGGCCGAGCAACAGGCCCAGAAGCACACCCGCGGGCAGCGATGCATCCACCCGTGGCGCGAAGAACCACAGGCCGGCGGACAGCGTTCCCAACATCATCAGCATCTCGAAGTAGTGATGATCGATGTTGCCCACGGCGAAGGACATGAATGTGATGGGCAGCAGCGCCACGCCCAGCACCGCCAGCACGGCGAGTGACAGCGGCAACGCCAGCTGCCGGGCGATCACCACCACCAGGCCCGCTGCTACCGGCGCGGTCGCCACGGGGATGTGCATGAGGATGCGATTGGCCGCGGCCTCGTCGGCGAAGGGACCAAACAAACTCGTGATGCGCGCCATCAGGGTGTCGTAGCCCCAGGGCCAGGTGAGCCAGCTGCCTTCGGGCGCGTGAATGTGTGCGTCGAAGTCGGCGACCGGCATTCCATGCACCACGGCATCGAGAATGCGTCGCGCGTGATAAAAGGCATCGGGATTCGAAGGCAGGTACTGCCCGTCGACATAGGAGGCCGTGATGCTTCCGAGCGCGCCCGCGATCAGCGCCACCGAGCCGACCAGCCATAGCAATGTCCAGCGGAAAGCCGGGGTCATGGCGGGGTCACGGGTCCGTGCTTCGTCGAGTCTTCACGCTGCGATGTGCGAGATAGTGCATGCGCTTCAGTTCGCGCCGGCCGTGGGTGACAGTGTCGAGTATCAGCCCGCAGACGAAACTCATGACGGCGATCAGCATGAGGCCGGTCGACAGGATGGCGGTAGGCACGCGCGGCACCAACCCTGTTTCGAAAAACTCGATGAAGACGGGGATCGAGAGGCCGATCGCGGTGAGCGCGATGATGGTCCCGATGGAGACGAAGAAGGCGAACGGACGTTCCTCCTTCACGAGGCGCGCTATGGTGCGAAGAATGCGCCAGCCGTCGCGCCACGTGTTGAGCTTGCTCGCGGAGCCTGCGGTCCGTGCGCCGTAGGGCGTGGGCACTTCGGCGATGGGCACGCGCAAATCGAGCGCGTGCACGGTGAGCTCGGTCTCGATCTCGAAGCCCTTCGACAACGCCGGGAAGGATTTCACGAAGCGGCGCGACATCGCGCGATAGCCAGAGAGAATATCCGTGACGCTGTTGCCGAACAGCGTGACGACGAAACCCGTGAGCACGCGATTGCCGAAACGGTGTCCCTGTCGGTACGCCTGCTCATCGCTCTCGATGCGCTTTCCGCACACGAGGTCGAGGTGCTGTTCGGCCAGCAGCGCGATCATCTTCGGCGCCGACGCGGCGTCATAGGTGCCGTCACCGTCGACGAGGACGTACACATCGGCTTCGACGTCCGCGAACATGCGCCGCACGACGTTGCCCTTGCCACGCGTCGGCTCTTGCCGCACCCGCGCGCCGGCGCGCGCGGCCACCGCCGACGTGTCGTCGGTCGATGCGTTGTCGTAAACGTAGATGACCGCCTCGGGCAGTGCGCGGCGAAACTCCTCGATCACGCCCGCGATCCCGGCCGCTTCGTTGAGACAGGGAATCAGCACGGCAACGTCTGGCGGCCGTTCGATGACGGTCGCGGGATTTGTGAGAGCGTCCACAAACACATTATGGTGAAAGCCCGTAGGATCAGGAAGCGGGTTGGTTCACGTTTTCCCGCCAGGAGAACGGAGGATGAAGAACGAGGCTGACACGCCGGGTCGATCGACCGACTTGCTGCTGGTCGCCTGGTGGTTGTTCGCCTTCTGGGCGCTCGCGACCTACGGCATGCGCCTGGGCTTTCTGCTGTATGTCGAGATCGGTCTCGACAAGCAGACCAACATCGTCGACCGCGACTTCATCAACTACTGGGTCGGTGGAACTTTCGCTCTCGACGGCCGCCACCTCGTCCTGTTCGATCAGCCGAAATACTTCGCGTACCTGCAGTCGCTGTTCGGCCCCGACTACCAGATTCACGCGTGGTCCTATCCACCCCATTTCCTGATGCTGGTCGCGCCGCTCGGGCTGCTCGAATACCGTCCTGCGCTGGTGGTTTTCCTGCTGGTCACGCTCGTGCTGTTCGTGCTGGCCGCGTCCGCGTTTCGACGCCGCTATGCGCCCGGGATCTCACCGCTCTACCTGTGGCTGGCGTTGTTTGGCTACGTGCTCATGCAGGTGGAAGCCACGCAGAATGGCTTCCTCACGAGCGCCCTGCTCCTCTGCGTGTTCGCTTACATGCGCGAGAAGCCGGTAATCGCGGGGCTCGCGCTCGCACTGCTCACCGTCAAGCCGCAGCTCGGATTTCTGATCCCGCTGCTCGCGCTGCTCGATCGCAACTGGGCGCTGTTGCGCTGGGCCACCGTGTTCACCGTGGCGCTCGCCGGCCTGTCCGTCGCGTTGTTCGGTGTAGATAGCTGGCGCGCTTACTTCTCGCAGGTCGTTCCGTACCAGCAGCTCGTGATGCATGACTGGTACGGCATCTTCCTGCGCATGATGCCGAGCGCGTTCGGCAGCGTTCGAACGCTGGAGTACACGCCTGAGATCGCCTACGCCGTGCAGTGGATAGTCTCGGGCGTGGCATTCGCGGTGTTGTTGCGGCTGCTTTTCGTGCTGAAGGACCCTCTGGAACGCGTGTTCGCGATCCTCGCGGGGACGTTCCTGATCACGCCGTATTCGTTCAACTACGACATGGGCGCAATTGCCGTCGTCGCGGCGTGTCTCGCGCTGCGGGCGCGAGCGGCCAAGCGGAATCTGGAAGCGGGCGTGTATGGCGTGCTGGCAATTTTGCCGGCCGCGGTCACGGCGTTAGGCCTCAAAAACCTGCCTATCGCCCCGTTGGTACTCGCGGCCAGCTTCGCGGTGTTGTGGCTGGGAGCGCGACGCGCGCCCCCTGCCCCCGTCAGCGGCTGAAGGTCAGCGCGCCGTCTTTCACCGAACCCTGGATGCGATCGCCGGGCGCGAACTTGCCCGAGAGGATCGCCTGCGCCAGCGGGTTCTCCACCTGCTGCTGGATCGTGCGCTTGAGCGGCCGCGCACCGTACACCGGGTCGTACCCCGCTTCGCTCAAGCGATCGAGCGCCGAGGCGTCGAGGATGAGCTCGAGGTTGCGGTCGAGCAGCCGCTTCTTGAGCTGCCCGAGCTGGATGTCGACAATCACGCGGATCTGCGCCTGGCCCAGCGGATGGAACACGCAGATGTCGTCGATGCGATTGATGAACTCCGGCCGGAAGTTCTCTTGAACCACTTCCATGACGGCCGACTTCATCTTCGCGTAGTTGCCCTCACCGGCGAATTGCTGGATCACGTCCGAACCCAGGTTCGAAGTCATGATGATCACGGTGTTGCGGAAGTCCACGGTGCGGCCCTGGCCGTCCGTGAGGCGGCCATCGTCCAACACCTGCAGCAGGATGTTGAACACATCCGGGTGCGCCTTTTCCACCTCGTCTAACAAGATGACGGCGTAGGGACGGCGACGCACGGCCTCGGTGAGCTGCCCACCCTCGTCGTAACCCACGTATCCCGGCGGCGCGCCAATGAGCCGCGACACGGAATGTTTCTCCATGTACTCGGACATGTCGATGCGCACCATCGACTCTTCCGTGTCGAACAGGAATTCCGCGAGCGCCTTGCAGAGCTCGGTCTTGCCGACACCCGTGGGCCCCAGGAACAGGAACGAACCATTCGGACGGCGCGGGTCGGACAGGCCGGCGCGCGAACGGCGAATGGCATTCGAGACGATCTTCACCGCCTCGTCCTGGCCGACGACGCGCTTGTTCAGCGCCTCTTCCATGCGCAGGAGTTTTTCCTTTTCGCCCTCGAGCATCTTCGAGACCGGAATGCCGGTCCACTTGGAAACGACTTCCGCGATTTCCTCTTCGGTTACGCGGTTGCGGATGAGCTGCGTCTCTTTGGTCTCGGCAATCTGCGCGTGCTGCAGACGCTTCTCGAGCGCGGGAATCTGCTCGTACTGAATACGCGCGACCGCCGTGAGGTCGCCCTTGCGACGCGCAACCTCCATGTCCTGCTTCACCTTCTCCATTTCTTCGCGAACCGTGGCCGCGCCTTGCAGCGACGCCTTCTCGCTCTTCCAGATTTCCTCGAGGTCGGAGTATTCCTTCTCCAGGCCTTTCAAGGTTTCCTGCAAAGTAGCGAGACGCTTCTTCGTGGCCTCGTCCTTCTCTTTCTTCAGCGCCTCCTGCTCGATCTTGAGCTGGATGATGCGCCGCTCGAGCCGGTCCAGGGATTCAGGCTTGGAGTCGATCTCCATGCGGATGCGCGCGCCGGCTTCGTCGATGAGGTCGATGGCCTTGTCGGGCAACTGACGATCGGCGATGTAGCGATGCGAGAGTGTCGCCGCAGCGACAATCGCCG
>DASTTJ010000273.1:0-10900 GCA_035760205.1 Steroidobacteraceae bacterium
CACGGGTGCCGGCAGTGTCGAATCCTTGATGCGCACGAGCTGCGCTTCGCGGAACTTCTGATGCCACTCCGGCGCGGTGGTGTAGTGCCCGTGGCAGTCGATGATCAGCATGGCGCGCCTTTGCGAGACGTCAGCAGCGCATCGAGCATCGAGCCGTAGTCCTGGCAGGTGGCGGCAGCCGATTGGCTCGAGGCCCAGTCCTCCCACTCCGCGCAGGCGTTGCTCATGCGCGGCGGCAAACCCGCCTCGGCGACCGTATGCGCGGCTTCGCGCATCTCTTCGGCACGCCGCCGCCCGTGAATGAGCGCTCGCGAAATCATGTAGCGCGCCGAGTCGGGCCAGTTTTCCACCGGAAACAGCGACTGCAGCGAATCGAGCACGGCGTCATCGACTCCGTGACGGCGCGCCGTGAGCAGCGATTCGAGCAGCAGAGCTTCCATGCCTTTCACGACGACGCTGCGGCACATCTTGGCAGCCGACGCCGCGCCTAACTTCCCGGAGAAAGGTTCCGCGCCGGAGAAGCCGAGCTCGCGCGCCAGCGGCAGGAAGCCGGCGGCGTGGGCGCCGCCGAGCAACATCGGTGAGGCGGCGCGACGCTGCGCAATGGGCGACATGATGGCGGCCTCGACGAAACGCCCGCCGGCGGCTTCGACGAGCGCAGCGGCCTGACTCTTCGCGGACGGCGAGGTGGAGTTGAGATCGAAGAAATACGACCCGGGCTTGAGATGCGGCGCCACCGAGCGCGCGGCCTCGCCAATCTGCGCGGCCGTCACCGCGCTGATCACGAGATCGGCATCCACCACGGCTTGTTTCGCGTCGGTTGCCACAAGAACCTCGTGCCGCGCGGCCTCGCGTTTCGGCACGCTTCCGGGATCGACAAACTTGAGGTCCCAGGCGCACAGACGGCCGACTCGTGGACGCAGGTCCTGGCTAAGGGCCTGGCCCACTTCCCCGAAGCCGAGCAGGCAGACCGACATCGACTTCATGCGCCGCTCCAGATCGCGCCCGGCACGAATACCTCACCGCGCAGCAGTTTGCGCGCGGTGCGCAATAGCGCCGCGCCACGCACGACAATGGGTTCCGCGCGCTCGAGCTCCACATCGACCGTGAAAAATCCGCTCGGATGTTCGACCTCGATGCGCTGCGGCGCATTCACTTTGCGCTGCGCCACCTGGGCGGCGACCGAGCCCGGGATCATGCAGGCGGTGGCCACACTGACCGCGCCCAACACACCGATGGCCTCGTGCACGCGATGCGGAATGAACGTGGCCGTGGCGATCGTGCCGCCGTGGCGTGGCGCGCTGACCAGGCACACCTTGGGAACGGTTTTGCGCGCGACATCGCCGAGATTCATCCGCGGACCGATTGCCAGGCGGATGCGCTCGACGGTGGCCGTCAGCCTCGCGTTGCCTTCGAGTTGGGCGGGCGTTTCGGCGCCTGTCAACCCGAGGTCCGCGGCCCGCACGATGATGACCGGCATACCGTTGTCGATGCACGTGAGCTCGATGCCTTCGAACCGGTCGGCGACGGCGCCCGTGGGCAGCAACGAGCCGCTGCTCGAACCGGCCACGTCGAGAAACTCGAGTGCGACGGGTGCCGCGGTGCCGGGTACACCATCGATGCGCGCGTCGCCTTCATATTCGACCGCGCCCTGCGGGGTGCGCACGTGAGCGACCGCAAGACTTCCCGTGTTCACCATGTGAATGCGTACGGCCGTCGAGGGTCCCGAAACCGGCACGAGACCGTTCTCGATAGCCCAGGGCCCGACGCCGGCGAGGATGTTGCCGCAGTTCTGGCTGTCGCTGACTTCGGCCTTGTCCACGGCCACCTGCAGGAATAGATAGTCCACATCCGCGCCCGCGCGTGTCGAGCGAGAGATGACCGCCACCTTGCTGGTGAGCGGATGGGCGCCGCCGGCGCCGTCGATCTGGCGCGCATCGGGCGAACCCATGGCCGCCAGCAGCACGCGGTCACGCAACTCCCGCTCACCCGGCAAGTCGGCGGCGTGGAAGTAGAGGCCCTTCGACGTTCCGCCGCGCATGAGCGTGCATGGAATCCCGGTGAGCAAGATCAATCCCCGGCGTCGTGATAGGTGAGTCCCTTCGCCGTGAGAGCGGCGCGCATGTCGTACACGTCGAGGCCCAGCTCCCCGGCTGCCAGACGCGCGCGAACCCCCTCTTCCTTGTGTGCCCGCGCGCGTGAACTGGCCAGCACGGTCTCGGCGCGTTCGCGCGCTACGACGCAGACACCGTCATCGTCGGCGATCACTAGATCGCCAGGATTCACCAGCGCGCCCGCGCAGACGATCGGCAGGTTGACGCTGCCCAGCGTGGCTTTCACGGTGCCCTGCGCCGAGATGTACCGCGACCACACCGGAAAGCGCATCTCCGTCAGAGATCGCACGTCGCGTACACCCGCCTCGATGATGAGTCCCAGCACGCCGCGCGCCTGGAGCGAAGTTGCAAGAAGGTCGCCGAAATAGCCGCAGTCGCATGCGGACGTGGGCGCCACCACCAGGACGTCACCCGCGCGGCATTGTTCCACGGCGACGTGAATCATCCAGTTGTCGCCCGGAGGAACACTGACAGTGACCGCGGATCCGGCGATGAGCGCCCCCGGGTAGATGGGGCGCATGTAAGGCGCCATGAGGCCGCTGCGGCCTTGTGCTTCGTGGATTGTTGCGACGCCGAAGGGCCCGAGCGCCTCGACGATGCGACGCTCGACGCGCGAAGGATTACGCCCGACCGTCATCCACCCACCCCCCGTTTTGAACGGTCGCATTCTCCGCCCGCGAGTGCCCCTTCAGCCAATCAGAAAAGCGCCATGCCCATAAGAAAATGATATAGGTATGCCCATGCATCCAAACCTGCGGCACCTGCACACCTTTCGCGAAGTCGCGCGTCTCGGCAGCGTCAGCGCGGCGGCGCGCTCGGTGCACATCTCGCAACCTGCAGTAACGCAGGCGATCGCCGGGCTCGAGCGCTACTTCGGTTCGCCGCTGCTCCTGCGGCGGAGTATCGGCGTCTCGCTCACCACCGCGGGCGAGATCTGTCTCGCGCGGATCGAGCGCTCCATGCGGCAGCTCCGCGAAGCCGTCAATGCCGCAACCCGGGGCTCGGGCGCGGAACGGGCCGACGTGGAGCGGATGGTGCGTTCGAGGCAGCTCGATGCACTCGGCGCCGTGGTCGAATACGGCAACTTCAGCATCGCAGCCCGCGCGCGCCAGGTGTCGCAGCCAGGCATTCATCGCTCGGCTCGCGATCTCGAGCGGCTGCTGGGCGTTCCGCTGCTCGAGAAAACGAGCTTCGGCATCACCCCGACGCGGGAAGCGGCGGAACTGGCGCGCTGTACGCGTCTCGCCTTCGCGGAGATCGAGCAGGCGCGGGCCGAAGTGCATGCCTTGAGTGGCGGTGAATCCGGCCGCACCGTGATCGCCGCCATGCCGCTGGCGCGCAGCTATCTACTGCCGGCCGCCCTGCTCGAGTTCACGCAGGAACATCCGCGGCACGGGGTCGCCATCATCGAGGGCACGTACGAGCACCTGCTCGCGGGCCTGCGTTCGGGTGAATCCGACATCGTCATTGGCGCATTGCGCGACCCGGTTCCCGCAGCCGACGTGCTGCAGGAGCACCTGTTCGATGACCCGCTGGCCATCATCGTGCGCGCCCGGCATCCGCTGGTGCGGTGCCGCCGCGTCACCGCCGCCGCGCTCAAAAAATTTCAATGGATAGCCCCGCGCGCGGGATCGCCGCTGCGCGTGCACTTCGATGCGTTGCTTGCGTCCACCGGGCTCGAGTTGCCGAGTCCTCCGCTCGAATGCAACTCACTGGCGGCGGCGCGTGCGTTCCTGCTCGAGAGCGATCGCATCATGCTGCTCTCCGCGCATCAAATTCACTACGAAATGCAGGCGGGCCTTCTGGTCGCGCTGCCCCATCCCGCCGGCAACGTGGTGCGACCGATTGGCCTCACACTGCGCCGCAACTGGCACCCCACCAGCACACAGCAGCGCTTGCTCGAGATCCTTCGCCGCAAGGCCCGCGCGGCGGCCGCGTCCCATGCTGTGGTGATGCCGGTCGCGTCCCTGCAGGCGCTCGATCCACCGCAGAATCGCTGAGAGGATCCGCTCGCCAAACCACCGCGGGAACTGAAGCGCCGTCTGCACCTGGAAGCTGCGATGCGCATCGTGCAGGCACCACTCGACGAAATGCTCGCAGTTGTTGGTGAGAAGGCGATAACGCTTCTCTCCCAGCCGTGACCGCGCGCGACGAATGACCACCGCGGCATCGAACGCCGCTTCGGAATGTGCCACCACGAACACCGGGCGCCCTTCCGCGAAAGCGTCGAGCGTCACTTCTTCCACCGGTTTGCGAATCACGTCGTACATCAACGCGCCGTAGTGAATGACCTTGCCGTCGCCAACGTAGATGCCGTGGTGGGAATAACCGTGCCACGGAGTGACGAGATGTGCTCCAACCGGCGGCATTGCATCAGGCGTCAGCTCGCTGACGCTTCTCCGGGGGCCGCAGTACAACTCATAAGTCATGGGTGTCCAATAGACCTGACTGGTGCGCGCGCAAACATCGGCGCTGGCTTGCTCGATCGTCGTATACGGGCGAGTGAGAACAACGGCGTCTGCTGACACCCCCGGCGACCGGGCGACGCTCTGTAGGAGGACCAGCCGTTTCAGGCCATCCTTCCTGAACGATGGCCACCGCGGAGGTCCTTCGCGGCGATCGTGAGCGCCCTCCTACGCTGCTGGAACATGTGGTTTCTCCACGCGTCTAAGCGAATCCGACGCAAGGAGATGTTCATGTCATACATCGAAGGATTTGTTGCTGCAGTGCCGCGCGCGAACAAGGAGGCGTATCGCAAACATGCTTCCGACGCGCTGCCGGTGTTCAAGAAGCTGGGCGCCACACGCATGGTGGAGAACTGGGGCGATGACGTGCCGGACGGCAAGGTCACCGACTTCAAACGCTCGGTCAAGGCGAAACCCGGAGAGGAGATCATCTTCTCGTGGCTCGAATACCCGGACAAAGCCACGCGCGATCGCGCCAATGAAACGTTGATGAACGACCCGGCAATGAAGGACTTGGGCAAGTCGATGCCATTCGACGGACAGCGCATGATCTTTGGCGGGTTCAACCCCATCAACGACAGCGGCGCGACGACGAAGCCGGGTTACATCGACGGATGCGTCATTCCAGTGCCTGCGGCGAATCTCGATGCGTATCGCGAGATGGCCGACAAACATGCGGCAATTCTCAAAGAGTACGGCGCTACCCGCACGGTCGATGCCTGGGGCGACGATGTGCCCGACGGCAAAGTGACCGACTACAAAGGCGCGGTACAGGCGACGAGTGACGAACGCGTGGTCTATTCCTGGGTCGAGTGGCCCAGCAAGCAGGCGCGCGACCAGGGTTGGGAAAAAGCGATGGAGGATCCCCGCATGAAGGACATGAAGATGCCCTTCGACGGACAGCGAATGATCTATGGAGGATTCCAGCCCATCCTGGACGCCTGAGGCGCGAGATTGCGACCCCTGATTCTCCCGATGCTGGCGGCGGCGAATGCGCCGCCGCCAGCATCGGGCGCGACTAGAACTGAAATGCGCGAGTCACCATCCAGGTGATGCCCGCGGCGATCACGACGCCGAGCACCAGGCGAAGTGCGGACGCCGGACGCAATGGCTGCGGAAGGGGCTCCGGATAGGCCCGCTTTCCGTGCACCATGGCGCCGATCAGCTTCTCTTTCTTGACGACCCAGTAATAGAGCACCGCGATGATGTGCAGCCCGATGAGCCACGACAGGACATCGAACGCGCCTTCATGCCACTGCGCCGCGGCGCGACCCGTTTCGAAACTCACGAAAGTGGAAAGCGGACCCGACTCAATGCCGTCGACGTCAACGGCAAACAGTCCGAGCACGACCTGCGTTGCCAGCAGCACCAGCAACGCGACGACACTCAGTGCGCCCAGAGGATTGTGCCCGGGCGCCGCCGTCCATCCGCCCCTGAGATGACTTGCGATGGCGCGCGGTCCCCGCACGAAATCGCTGAACCTGGCCGTGGAGCTGCCGGCGAATCCCCAGAAGATGCGGAAGATCAACAGCGCGAGCAACCCGTAACCGCTCCACCGGTGCCATTCCATGTGCCCGTTCTCCGCCGTCCACCAGGACAGCACGACGAGCAGCACCAGCGACCAGTGCACCACGCGCGTGGGTACGTCCCACACACGAACGAGCGCCGCCCCTGCCGATGGGGATGGCGGTTCAACTGCTTCCGTCATCGAGCGCTATTCTTCGGGCGAACGGAACGTGTCATGGCAGTTCTTGCAGGCGCCGCCGACGTCCTTGAACGCGGCCTTGACGGCGTCGACATCGCGGGCCTTGGCTGCAGCTAACAACTTTGGCGCGCGACCTTCGAACATTTTCTGCGCAGCTTCGAAGTCGGCAGGCTTGCTCCAGATTTCCGCCAACGCACGCGTCTTGCCCGCTTCCGGTCCTGTGCCCTTGGGAAACCATTTTCCCTGGTCGATCGACGCCTTGTGGACGACGTCGGCGCTTTTCGCGAGCGCAGCGTAGTCGGGGCTGCCGGCCGTCATCTGGTCACGAACCGCCTTGAAGGCTTTGCCCAGTTCCTCGTAGTGCTCGTGTCGTGCCTTCTGTGTTTCCGCGGGCGTGGCCGCGTGCACAGCCGCGATGAGTGATGCGACGACCATCGCGGCACCGACGGTGCGGAATCCTTTTCTACGGAACAATTGACCGGGCATAACGCTCTTACCTCAATGAGTGACGCAGGCGCCCTTATAAACGATTCCCGCCAATGATTCCGCCCGGGCGGGGGGCTGTTCCGTGGCCTTCGACTTTCGTCCTACAAAAGCCCCCGTGACTGACATTGGTAAAAGCCGCAAAATGCAGGCCGTTTCGCAAACGCGTGAGGGGCTCCTGCTGGTGTCATTGAATTTCCGCTCGCGCACCATCGCCGCGACTCTCACGGCGACAATTCTTCTCCCATTTTCGGCCCCTCTGCCGGCGGCCGAAACCGGGAATCCCACGGTTGCGGAATATCGTGCCGTCATCTCGCCCATCCTCGAGAAGCACTGTTATGAGTGCCATGGCGACGGCTACGACAAAGGCAAAGTCGCCTTCGATTCACTCGAAACCGACCAGCAGATCCAAGAGCCGGAGCTGTGGCTGCGAGTCCTGCTGAACACCCGCGCGGGCCTCATGCCCGCCGAGCAAAAGCCTCGGCTCAACCTTGTTGAACAAGCGCAGCTCGAACGCTGGATCAAATACAGCGTGTTCAAGATCGATGCGCGCAATCCGGATCCGGGCCGCGTCACGGTGCGCCGGCTGAATCGAGTGGAGTACCGAAACACGGTTCGCGACCTGCTGGGCGTCGACTACAACACCGACCATGAGTTTCCGCCCGACGACACCGGCTTTGGCTTCGACAACATCGGCGACGCACTCACCACCTCGCCCATGCTCATGGAAAAATACGTCGCCGCCGCGCAGACCATCGTCGCGCAGGCGGTGCCCGCGGCGCCTAGCAAACCTGCCGAACAGATCGTGAAGGGTGCGGCGTTCGAGGGACAGAACGCGCGGCTCAGGTGGGGCAAACGGCAACTGCAGTTCCACGAGCCCGCCAATGTCTCGGCCAATTTCAAAACCGAACTCGCCGGCAGCTACCGTGTGAAGTTCGACCTGGAAGTGAATGGCAGCTATTTTCCGGATCCCGGCAAGGCCCGAGTCATCCTCAAGATCGATGGCAAGGAATTCCTGAAGCAGGAGTTCGCCTATCACGACGAAAAGTCGTACGTGTTCGAATCCACTCACAAGTGGCAGCCGTCCGAACACACGCTGAGCATCGAGCTTCAGCCGACGATACCGCCTCTTAAGAAGGAAACCATCATCGACCTATTCGTCAACAAGGTGACGATCGAGGGCCCGCTGGAAAAAAGCCAGTGGGTGAAAACCGAAAACTACGAGAGGTACTTCCCGCGTCCCGTTCCGGCAGGCGCCAAACAACGCCGCGCCTACGCCACGGAGCTGCTCGGCGCATTCGCAGCGAAGGCTTATCGCCGGCCGTTGACTCAAGCTGACGATGACACGGCCGAGAGGCTCGCGAAACTCGCGGAAGACCATTACCGGGAACCGGGCAAGACCTTTGAACAAGGAGTCGCGCACGCCATGGCGGCGGTGTTGTCTTCGCCGCGGTTCCTGTTCCGTCTCGAGGCACCAGCCGCGCATGCGCTGAATGCGCAGGTGGCCGACGTGGACGAATACTCGCTCGCCTCACGCCTCTCCTATTTCCTCTGGTCGACGATGCCCGACGAGCAGCTCATGAGCCTCGCGGCGCGTCGCGAACTGCGCAACAATCTTTCCACGCAAGTGAAACGCATGCTCGCCGATCCGCGCGCGGAAAACTTCGCGCGCAATTTCACGGGCCAGTGGCTGCAGGCGCGCGACGTGGAAGGCATCGCCAGCAATCCGCGCGAAATCCACATTCGCGATGCGGGTGAAGAAGGCTCTCTGCGCGATCTGCGCAAGGCCTGGCGCAATCAGGACGAAGCCACGGCCAAGCGGCTCGCGGAATACATCGACCGGCTCGTCGATGCGAAACCGGAGTTCGACGGCGATATGCGCAAGGCGATGCGGCGCGAAACCGAGATGTTCTTCGGGCATGTGGTGAGCGAAGACCGCCCGGTCACCGATCTCATCGACAGCAACTACATCTTCGTGAACGACAAGCTTGCGCTGCTTTATGGCCTGCCGGACATCACCGGACCTGAAATGCGCAAGGTCACGTTGCCTGCGGGCAGCCCGCGCGGCGGCATGCTCACTCAGGGCAGCGCGCTGTTCGTCACCTCGAATCCCGACCGCACCTCGCCCGTGAAACGGGGCCTGTTCGTGCTTGCCAATTTCCTCGGCACACCGCCCCCGCCTCCGCCCGCCAACGTCCCGGCGCTCGAGGCCAGCGAAGAAGACTTCAAGGGACACGATCCGGTGTTGCGCGACATCCTGAAGGTGCACCGCGAAAACCCGGCCTGCGCGTCCTGTCACAACCGCATGGACCCCATTGGCCTCGCGTTCGAAAACTTCAATGCACTTGGCATGTGGCGCGACACCGAGCGCAAACAACCCATCGAGACGCAGGGCAATCTGATTACCGGCGAAACCTTTACCAGCGTCGCCGAGCTCAAGCGTATCCTCGCGCAGGATCACCGGCAGGAGTTCTACGCCACGCTGACGCGCAAGCTCCTCACCTACGCCTCGGGCAGGGGCACAGAGTATTACGACGTGGAGACCATCGACGGGATCGTGAAGCGGCTCAACGCCAACGATGGCCGTTTCTCCTCATTGTTGATGGGTGTCATCGAATCCGCGCCTTTCCAGAAAATGCGAATCCAGGCCACAGCCACGGTAGCCAACTGACATGAATACTTTGTTGGCCGCACAGCGGCATGCGAGCTTCAGCCGACGCCACTTCTTCCAGGGCATGGGCGCCTGCATCGCGCTGCCCGCATTCAGCTCATTGGCCCATGGCGCCAGCCGGTCCGCACCTACGCGCATGGCCGTGGTGTATGTGCCGAACGGCGCAATCCCTGCGGCCTTCTGGCCCGCGGGGGAGGCAGGCGGCGCCTTCGAACTTTCGCCCACTCTGTCGCCGCTTGCCAAAGTGCACCAGCAGCTGCAGGTCATCTCCGGCCTCACAGACCTCAGCGCGAATGCGGGGCCTGACGGCGCCGGCGATCACGCGCGCGCCAGCGGCACCTTCCTCACCGGCGTGCGCATCAAGAAAACCGCCGGCTCCGACATCAGGGCCGGTGTTTCCATCGACCAGGTGATAGCCAACCAGATCGGTCACCTCACACGTTTCTCGTCGCTCGAGCTCACCTGCGACGCCGTTCGCAAGTCCGGCGATTGCGACTCGGGTTACGCCTGCGCGTACGAATACAACCTCGCCTGGCGCTCACACAATCAGCCGCTGTCGCCTGAACACAATCCACGCTTCGTGTTCGAGCGGTTGTTCGGCACCGGCAGCCCGCGCGAACGCGTCGGGAATCTCAAGCGCCGCCAGGCCGATCAGAAGTCGATTCTCGACTTCGTGCTCGCGGATGCGCGCTCGGTCAAAGCGAAGCTCGACGGCCGCGACAAGCAGAAGCTGGATCAGTACCTCACCAGCGTGCGAGAGATCGAACAGCGAATCGAGAACTCCACGCGCATGTCAGTGAAGAACCCCGACATCGACGCGCCGGCCGGCATCCCCGACGGCTACCAGGAACACGTGGCGCTCATGTTCGACATGCTGGCGCTGGCGTTCCAGACGGACTCCACCCGTGTAGCCACGATGCTCATGTCGCGCGAAGGCAGCAACCGCAGCTTCGCCGATATCGGCATCGCCTCCGGCCACCACGACCTCACCCACCACAAGAACAGCCCGGAGATCATCGAAAAGGTGAAGCTCATCGACCGCTGGTACATGCAGCGGCTCGCGGGATTCCTCGAGAAGATGCAGAACACCGAAGACGTCGACGGCAAGTCGCTGCTCGACCACTCGATGATCCTTTATGGATCGGGCAATGCCGACGGCAATCGCCACACGCACGAAGATCTGCCCATCGTGCTCGCCGGTGGCGGCAGCGGCGTGTTGAAGCCTGGCCGCTTCATCAAGGCCTCAGGCGTGCCGATCACCAACCTCTTCCTCACCATGGCCGATGGCATGGGTGCGAAAGGCGTTGAAAGCCACGGCGATTCCACCGGGCGCCTGAACGTCTAAGCCAGTTTCTTCATCTCCACTGCCGCGCTCGCGAGACGCAGCGCAAACCGAGCACCCTGCCCGGGACCGTCGCTGAACGCCACGAGTTCGCCGTTCAGCTCCTTCGCCAGTATCGCG
>DASTTJ010000274.1:0-4122 GCA_035760205.1 Steroidobacteraceae bacterium
ATAGGACGTCACCTCATGGGGCTTCGATGGCCGGGACTGAGGGTGAAACCAGTCCCGGTCATCGGAGCATTGTGGTTGCTGCGCCAAGGACGGCGCTCACCGCGAGGGTGCGGGCCAGGCCCCACTTCAGGACGAACATCAGGATCAATGCAACGCCGGTGAGCAGGGCGGGCGAGGGGCGAAGCGAGGCCAGTTCAGGCAGGCCATGTACATCGACGCGCGCGAACAACACGTGCGTCGCGAACCACAGCGCAAGATTCGCAATGACACCCACCACGGCCGCGGTGATGGCCGCGAGCGCGCTCGCGAGCGGCACATTGCCGCGCAGGCTTTCCATGTAAGGCGCACCGAGGAATATCCACAGGAAGCTGGGCACGAACGTGACCCAGACCGTGAGCAATGCCCCCAGCATGCCGGCAAGCAGTCCGGCGGACAGCGTAGGGTTCCCGCCCAGGGCCTGGAACGCCGCGAGAAAGCCCACGAACTGCACGACCAGGATCAGCGGTCCGGGGGTGGACTCGGCGAGACCCAGGCCATCGAGCATTTGCGCGGGCGTGACCCACGCGAAGCGCTCCACTGCCTGCTGCGCCACGTAGGCGAGCACCGCGTACGCGCCACCGAAAGAGACCACCGACATCTTGCTGAAGAACACGCCAAGTTGCGTGTACGTGCTGGCAGCGCCCAGCCACCACGCGCAGGCGAGCACGGGAGCGAACCACAGCGGCAGCCACAGCGCGAGTAGTTTGAGGCTGCGCGCGGCCGAAGGCGTTGGCGGGGATGCCTCGGGCGCCGAGGTCTCACGCAGCACGGCAAATGACCCCCAGCCAAAGCGCGCTCGCACGAAGCCCGCGAGGCCCGCGCCCAGCACGATGAGCGGGAATGGCAGCCGCAGCACTGCCAGCGCAACGAACGCGAGCGCTGCCACCCACAACGCGGCCCGGCTCGTCAGCGCGCGCTTTCCAATGCGCAGAAGGGCCTGGAGCACGATCGCGATGACCGCCCCCTTGATGCCGAGGAACAGGCCCTCGACGAGGGGCTGCTGGTGCCACAGCACATAGGCGACGGACAGCGCCATGATCGCGAGAAAACCCGGAAGCACGAACAGCAGGCCGGCGGTGAGGCCGCCGCGGGTGCCGTGCAATATCCAGCCGATGTACGTTGCGAGCTGCTGCGCCTCCGGGCCTGGCAGCAACATGCAATAACTCAGCGCGTGCAGGAAGCGCTGTTCGCTGATCCAGCGCTTCTCGTCTACCAGGATGCGATGCATGACGGCAATCTGGCCGGCGGGCCCGCCAAAGGACAGCAACCCGATGCGCAACCAGGTGCGCGTGGCTTCGGCGAAGGAGACTTCAGATACCTGCATGGCTGGATGCTAAACCGTTGCGGTGTCGGCAATGTGATGCCGCGCTCCGTTAACCTATGGGATACAGGAGCCTTCATGCCCGCCGCCGCCGAACACCACTGCCACACACCACGTTTCGATTCCGGCAATCCTCTCGCCGAAGGCAGGATTCGGCGCGCCCTGTGGTTGACGGCCGTCATGATGGTCGTCGAGATCGCTGGCGGCTGGTGGTTCAATTCCATGGCGGTGTTGGCGGACGGCTGGCACATGAGCTCGCACGCCCTGGCACTGGGCCTCTCGGCCTTCGCGTATTCGTTTGCGCGGCGCCACGCGCGCAGCCAGCGCTATGCGTTCGGCACCTGGAAGGTCGAGGTGCTGGGCGGCTACACCAGCGCGATATTCCTGCTCGGTATCGCGGCGCTCATGACCTTTCAGTCGATCGAACGGCTGCTTCGGCCGCAGGCTATTCACTACGATGAAGCCATTGTCATCGCCATCGTCGGCCTCGTCGTGAATCTCGTCTGCGCGTGGTGGCTGCGCGGCTCGCATGAACACCCCCACGGCGATCATGCACAAGGTGATGCCCACCCTGATCATGCCCGGCATGCCGACATGAACCTGCGTTCGGCCTATCTGCATGTTCTCGCGGATGCCGCGACTTCGGTCCTGGCCATCGTCGCGCTGTTCGGTGGCCTGATGTGGGGCGCCGCGTGGCTCGACCCGGCGATGGGCCTCGCCGGCGCAGCGCTGGTATCGGTCTGGGCCGCAGGGCTGTTGCGCGACTCGGGCCGAATACTGCTGGACGCCGAGATGGACGCGCCCGTGGTGGCCGAGATTCGTGAAGTGATCGAGCAGGGCGCGGTGCCGGCTCGAATCACCGATCTGCATGTCTGGCGGGTCGGCCGCGCCAAGTACGCGGTGGTGGTCGGCGTCGCGACACCGTCGGCCGAGAACAGCGAATACTTCCGGCGCGCATTGCGGGTTCACGAGGAGCTCGCGCACGTCACTGTGGAAGTGGAGCGTGTCCCGGGATAGAGACAGCTCGGGTTTTGGACGCCGGACGCTGCGTGTTAGGTTACGCGGCATGAAAAAAGTCACGAAATTCACGATGGCCGCGGCCTCGGCGTTCCTGTCCATGTCCGCGGGCGCCGCCGATAAAGCGTCACACGCGCAGCGTATCGGTGCCCGGTGCTGGGATGACGTGCGCGTGCTTTCCGCCGACAACATGGAGGGCCGGCGCGCCGGAAGTCCGGGCCACCGCCGCGCAGCGGAATTCGTGGCTGAGAATTTTGAGAAGGCGGGGTTGAAGCCTGGCGCCGCGGGTGGCTATCTACAGGTTGTTCGTCTGGAAACCCGGCAGATCGTCGAAGCGAACTCTTCGCTCAGGCTGTTGACCGGCGGTGACGCGCGTCCATTGAAGTTTGGCGACGACGCCGGGCTGCTCCTTCGCGGCGACATCACGCCCGCGGTCGAGGCCCCGCTGGTGTTCGTGGGCCACGGTCTCGTGCTGCCGCAATACGGCGTCGACGATCTGCGCGGTCTCGATCTCAAAGGCAAGATTGTCGTGGCATTTCTCGCGGCTCCGGCCTCGGTGCCCGCATCGGCGGGAGCTCACTTCGGATCCGCATCCGAACGCTGGAAAATCTACAAGGCGGCCGGGGCCGTCGGTGTGTTGTTCATCCCGAACCCGCATGGCATGGATCTGCCCTGGGAACGCGCGGTCACGATGCGTCTGGAGCCCTTCATGGTTCTCAAAGGCGGCGAAGACCTCTATTCCGGCTTGCGCCTGTGGGTGATGCTGAATCCTGCGCGCTTTCCCATGTTGCTCGAAGGCACGCCGCACAACGCCGACGAACTGCTGGCATTGCTCAAAGACGGCAAACCACTGCCGCATTTCGATTTGCCGGCGCGCATTTCCGCAACGGTCAACGCGAAGGTTTCGGAAATCACGTCCGAAAACGTCGTGGGCGTTCTGCCGGGATCCGACGCCGCGTTGCGCGATGAGTTCGTCGTGCTGACGGCACATCTCGATCACCTCGGCATCGCCAGCGAAGGCCAGGCGGACGACAAGGGTGATCGCCTCTTCAACGGCGCGATGGACAACGCGTCGGGCATTGCCGTCATGATGCAGATGGCGCGGGAACTCACGACGAAAAAGGCCCCGCGCCGCTCCATAGTCTTCGCGGCGGTAACGGCGGAAGAGCTTGGGCTCCTGGGTTCCCGGGCATTTGTCGCCGATGCGCAGGCGCGCGGTCAGCGAATCGTGGCGAACATCAACACCGACATGTTCATGCCGCTGTATCCGATGAAACAACTGGTCGTGTTCGGCCTCGAAGAGTCGGACCTGGCCGGCGATGCACGCGCGATTGCGCAGGAGCTCGGCATCGCGGTGCAGACGGATCCGCAGCCGCAGCGCAACCGGTTCATCCGCAGCGATCAATACAGCTTCATTCGCGCCGGCATTCCCGCGCTCGCAACCAAGATCGGCAATGTGGCGGGGTCCGCGGAGTCGCAGATCGAGGAGAAGTGGTTCACCGAGCGTTATCACGCGGTTTCCGATTCCGCCGATCAGCCGGTCGATCTCGCCGCCGTTGGCACTTACGCGGAATTCATGAAGCGGCTGGCCGTGCGCGTCGCGAACCGGAAGGTGGCGCCGCGCTGGCACGACAGCAGCGTGTTCTCGCAAGTGGGCACGCGTTAGGAGCGAGTTTCGATTGCGGCATTGTCACTGCGTGCAGATCTGATCGAAGATGCCGTTGTCGCCGAAGTGTTCCTTCTGC